>CANQMC010000038.1 GCA_947624855.1 uncultured Bacilli bacterium
TTTATTGTAAACAAAAACGAGATTTTTTCCCGTTTATGTTTAAAAATTTTTGAGACATTTTCATAAACTATTGACAGCTTTTCCTAAATTCATTTTTTCGTAAACAATTAATTTTTTATTGACTAACATACGTTCGCATGCTATAATAAACTTGTTTTTTGTGATAAATTTTTTTAAATTTTCCAAAATAAATATAAAGGAGTAATACATATGGACAAAATTATCGTAAGAGGGGCCCGTGAAAACAATCTTAAAAATATAAATATTGAACTACCCAAAAATAAATTAATTGTTATGACTGGAGTTTCGGGAAGTGGCAAATCATCTTTAGCTTTTGATACTATTTTTGCTGAAGGCCAAAGAAGATATATTGAATCATTAAGCGCTTATGCTAGACAATTTATTGGTATTAATGAAAAACCTGATGTTGATTCAATTGAAGGTTTAAGTCCTAGTATATCAATAGATCAAAAAACAACAAATAAAAATCCTCGAAGTACCGTAGGAACTATTACCGAAATTTATGATTATCTAAGACTTTTATATTCTCGAATTGGTATACCATACTGTCCAACCCACAATGTTCCTATAACTCGCCAATCTATAGAAGAAATGACTAATAAAGTTTTAGAACTTCCTGAAAATGCCAAAATTGAAATAATGGCACCAGTCGTTCATGGTGAAAAAGGAACTCATAAAGATTTATTTGATGATTTACGAAAAAATGGTTTTTCAAGAGTTCGAGTAAATGGCAAAATGTATACTTTAGATGAAGAAATTAAACTTGAAAAAAATATTAAAGATAATATTGAAGTTGTTATTGACCGAATTGTCCTAAATCCCGATGAACGAGGCAGAATATTTGAAGCTATTGAAACAAGTACAAAACTTGCTCAAGGTAAAGTTTTAATCAATGTTATTGGTAGTGAAGAAATATTAATGAGTGAAAACTATGCCTGTCCTTTTTGTAATTTTTCCCTACCAGAATTAGAACCTCGTTTATTCTCATTTAATGCTCCTTATGGAGCATGCCCTGAATGTAAAGGTTTAGGAACTAAATTAAAAATTGGTGAAGCTTTACTTATACCTGATCCTGAAAAAAGCATCCTAGAGGGTGGTATTAAAACTATCAATAATGAATATAACATTGAAACTGTTGAATTAAATGCTTTATGTGATCATTATCACATTGATATATCTAAACCTATTAAAGATTTAAATCGTAAAGAACTTGATTTAATATTATATGGTTCTAAAGATAAAATCGATTATAAATATGTATCTAAAAATGGTAATACTCGCTATATATCTGATTATTACGAAGGAATAATTAATACCTTAGAAAGAAGACATTTAGAAACAACTTCATCTTGGCGTAGAGAATGGCTTGAAACTTTTATGGTTGAATCTCCTTGTCCAATCTGCCATGGTGCTCGGTTAAATAATAATGTATTAGCGGTTAAAATAAATAAAAAAAATATATATGAAATTACTAATTTTAGTATTTTAGAACTACGAGATTTTATTGCTAAATTAAAATTAAATAAAGAAGAAATTGAAATAAGTCAATTAATAATTAAAGAAATCTTAAATAGATTAGACTTTTTAATAAATGTTGGTTTAAGTTATTTAACTTTATCAAGAAGTGCAGCCACTTTATCTGGAGGTGAAGCCCAACGTATTCGTTTAGCCACTCAAATTGGTTCTAAATTATCTGGAGTTTTATATGTATTAGATGAACCTAGTATTGGCCTTCATCAAAAAGATAATGAAAAGCTAATTAAAGCCTTACAAGAAATGCGTGATTTAGGTAATACTTTAATTGTAGTAGAACATGATATTGATACTATGTTAGCAAGTGACTTTTTAGTAGATATTGGCCCTGGAGCAGGAGAATATGGAGGAGAAGTTATCGCTGCGGGTACTCCTAAAGAAGTAATGGCTAATCCAAATTCTTTAACTGGTCGCTATTTAAGTGGCCAAGAAAAAATTGAAATACCTAAAAAAAGACGAAAAGGAAATGGCAAATCTTTAAAAATAATTAAAGCTCATGAAAATAATTTAAAAAATATCAATGTCGAAATACCTCTTAATAAATTTGTGTGTGTAACAGGTGTTTCTGGAAGTGGTAAATCAACTTTAATAAATGAAATTTTATATAAAACTCTAGCCGTTCATATTAATCGTTCTAAACATATTCCTGGAGCTTGTAAAGAAATTAAAAATATTGATCTTATAGATAAAGTAGTTCATATAACACAAGATGCTATCGGAAGAACACCAAGAAGTAATCCTGCTACATATGTCGGAGTTTTTGATGATATTCGTGATGTTTTTACTAATACCAAAGAAGCCAAAATGCATGGTTATGATAAAGGTCGTTTCTCATTTAATGTTAAAGGAGGAAGATGTGAAGCATGTTTTGGTGATGGTGTAAAAAAAATCGAAATGCACTTTTTACCAGATGTTTATGTCCCATGTGATGTATGCGGTGGTAAAAGATATAATAAAGAAACATTAGCAATTAAATTTAAAGATAAAAATATTTCTGATATCTTAGATATGCGAGTAAGTGAAGCTTTAAAATTTTTTGAAAACATTCCTAAAGTATATAATAAACTAAAAATCATGGATGAAGTAGGTTTATCTTATATCAAATTAGGTCAACCTGCCCCTACTTTATCAGGAGGCGAAGCTGGTCGAGTTAAATTAGCAAAAGAATTACAAAAAAAACCAACTGGTAAAAGTATATTCATATTAGATGAACCTACAACTGGTTTACATAGTGAAGACATCAAAAAATTATTAACTATTTTAAATAGAATAGTCGATAATGGTGATACAGTTGTAGTTATTGAACATAACTTAGATGTTATTAAAGTAGCTGATTATCTAATTGATTTAGGACCTGAAGGTGGTAATCTTGGAGGAGAAGTTATCGCAACTGGTACACCTGAACAAGTAGCTAAAAATCCTAATTCTTATACTGGAATTTTCTTAAATAAAATTTTAAAAAATAAATAATTGATTAATTCCCAACCTTTTAGTATAATTAAAATAAAGGAGGGTTTATGAAAAAAGAAGAATATTTAGATGATATAAAAGCATTTAATAACACACCATTTGGAAAAAGAGTTAAATTATGTTCTTTACTACCATTTGTAATTTCTATTATTCTAGCTATTTTTTCAATCATTTTAATAGTAATAGAAGATACAGTATCTTTAAAAACTGTTATATGTATAATTGGCTTTTTTATCATGGTAGCTACTTATAACATAATTATAATGCTTAATAATTTAATATTTCAAAATTATCTAAATAATAAAACAAAAAAATAATGTTGAGGATTTTCCCAACATTTTTATTTTAACAAATCTTTCTCTTTAATTATTTAAGTATTTATAGTATAATTAAAATGTGATACATATGAATAAATTAGGATTTACATTAATTGAATTACTAGCAACCATCGCCATCATGGGTTTAGTAGCAACCATTGCTAGTTTTAATATTTTAAAATTATTTGATGACAAAGAAAATAAAGCAACTAAAACTGAAGAAAACATCATAAAAGAAGCTGCTTGTGTTTACATTGAATTAGATAAAAATGCTGCCTTAAAAGAAAAATGTTTAACTTATGGTTGTGAGATATCTACCGATTCATTAATAGAATCAGGTTTATTAAAAGAAGAAGATATTAATAATAATATAGTTATTAACATTTATCAAAAAAATAATGAAAAAATATGTACAATAAAGGAGGATTAAATGGCTAAATTATACTTTAGATATGGAGCAATGAATTGTGGTAAATCAACCGCGATCATTCAAGTAGCCTTCAATTATGAAGAAAAAAATCAAAAAGTTTTATTAATAAAACCTAAAGTAGACACTAAAGGAAATGATAATATAGTAAACCGCAGTGGTCTTAAAAGAAAAGTAGATATATTATTATCATCAAATGATTTAGTAAGTAAAAAAAATATTAATAATATATCAGCAATATTAGTAGATGAAGCTCAATTTTTAACTAAAGAACAAGTTGATGATTTATATAAAATAACTAAAACTAAAAATATTCCTGTTTTATGTTATGGTTTAAGATGTGATTTTAAAATGGAAGTATTCCCTGGAGCAGCTAGATTGCTTGCCATTTCTGATACTTTAGAGGAATTAAAAACCATTTGTCAATGTGGCAAAAAAGCCACTCAAAATTTAAGACTTGTAAATAATATTCCAACTTTTAGTGGTGATCAAATAGCCATTGATGGTAAAAATAAAATAACATATGAAAGTGTATGTGGTGCTTGTTATTTAAAAATTCGTCATAAATATGAAAAAGAGGTGCAAAAATGAAAGAACAAATATTAAATACATTAAAAGATATTCATGAAGCTAAAACTTTAATTGAAATAAATGATTTATTAGGCCTTAAAACAGTTACAGAATATCAAGAATTAACTAATAACATAGAAGAATTAGTTACCGAAAATTTAGTATTTAAAACAAAAAAAGATAAATATATATTACTAGCTAACTGTCCAGGTTTAAAAATAGGTAAAATTGCTATCAACAAAAAAGGATTTGGCTTTTTAACTTTAGAAAGAGAAGACGATATTTATATTAGTGAAGAAAACATAAATAATGCAATACATAATGATACAGTTTTAGTTGAAATCCTTAAAAAAGGTTTAAAAACAGAAGGTAAAGTTTTAAAAGTAATAAAAAGAGATATGGAAAGTTTAGTAGGAGAAGTTATTACTTTAAATAATAAACTAGCTCTTAAACCTGATGATAAAAAAATAAATTTAAATATTTATTTAACAGAAGAAACATCTAAAAATTGTGTTGAAGGTCATAAAGTTTTAGTTCGTTTATCCAAAAATTTAGGTAATAAAACTTATCTAGCTGATATTTTAAAAATAATTGGTCATAAAGATGATGCAGGAATAGATATCTTAAGTATTGCTTATAAATATAGCATTAATAATGAATTTAACGATGATGTATTAAAAGAAGTTGATAAAATACCTAATGAAGTAAAAGAAAGTGAATTAGAAGGAAGAAAAGATTTAACTAATGAAATGATATTTACAATTGATGGTGCTGATACCAAAGATATTGATGACGCTATAAGTTTAACTTATGAAGATGGTATCTACACTTTAGGTGTTCACATCGCAGATGTTAGTCATTATGTTAAAGAAAATACAGCCTTAGGCGATGAAGCATATACCAGGGGAACATCATCATATTTAGCTGACACAGTAATTCCAATGCTTCCTCATAAATTATCTAATGGTATTTGTTCCTTAAATGAAAATGTTATTAGATTAACTATGAGTTGTACTATGGATATTGATAATACTGGTAATATTAAAAGTTATGATATATATCCTAGCTATATCAAATCTAATAAAAAAATGACTTATGATAATGTTAATAAAATATTAGAAGAAAATATTATTTCTGAAGGTTATGAACCTTATGCAAATACTCTTAAAAAGATGCATGAACTTGCTAAAATACTTCGCAAGAAAAAAGTAGGTCGCGGTTATATTGAATTTGAAATACCAGAAGCCAAAGTTATTCAAGATGAAACAGGTCGAGCAATTGATATTAAAAAAAGAACCCAAGGCGCTGGAGAAAATCTTATCGAAGACTTTATGATTGCAGCCAATGAAACAGTTGCTACTCATATATCTAATATGGAGTTACCATTTATTTATCGTATCCATGCTTTACCAAATGCTGAAAAAATAGAAGAATTTTTAAATCTTGTAAAAGCTTTAGGTTATAAAATAAAAACAAATATCAAAGAAATAACTCCTAAAACTATGCAAAAACTATTAGAAGAACTAAAAGATAAACCAGAATATTTTATTCTCTCTAGTCTTCTCTTACGTAGTATGAAAAAAGCTGAATATTCTAAAACTAACATTGGTCACTTTGGTTTAGCAAGTAAAGATTATACTCATTTTACATCGCCAATTCGCCGTTTTCCTGATTTAACAGTTCATCGTTTATTAAAAACTTATTTAATTGATAAAGACTTTAGTATGTCTACTATAAACTATTTAGAAAATAGTCTTGTAACTATCGCCGAACATTCCAGTGAACGAGAAGTAGCTAGTATTAATGCCGAACGAGATGTAAATGATATGAAAATGGCTGAATATATGGAAAGTCATATTGGAGAAATTTATGATGGTATTATTAGTTCAGTAACCAATTTTGGTTTCTTTGTGGAACTTGATAACTTAATTGAAGGTTTAGTTCATATTAGTACTTTAAAAGGTGATTATTATAATTATGTTCCTGAATTACTATCATTAATTGGTAAAAGTACCAAAAAAACTTATCGTGTTGGTGATAAAATAACCATTAAAGTCGTAAATGCCTCTAAAGAAAGTGCTTTAATTGATTTTGAAATTGTGAGTGATAAAAATGATCGAAATCAAGAATAAAAAAGCCTATTATGATTATTTTATAGAAGATGAATTAGAGGCAGGTATATCCTTATCTGGTACTGAAATAAAATCGATACGTCATGGTTCAGTTGACTTAAAAGATGCTTTTGTAAATATTAAAAATAATGAATGTTTTATCATTAATATGTATATAGCAAAATATGAAGAAGGAAACATCTTTAATCATGAAGAAAGAAGAACCAGAAAGTTATTATTACATAAAAAAGAAATATTAAAACTTAAAGAAAAAACTAAAATAGAAGGATTTACTCTTATTCCTTTAAAATTATATTTCAAAAAAAATAAAGTTAAAATTTTAATAGGAGTAGCAAAAGGTAAAAAACTTTATGACAAGAGAGCAACCTTAAAAGAAAAAGATTTAAAAAAAGAAACAAGATACTTCAACTAATCTTGTTTTTATTTATTAAAATATTCATAAAACATAACCCCTGCATTAAAAATCATTAACCAACCTGCAATAACTAATATAATATTTGAAACAAATACACTAAATATTCCTAATATTATTAAAACAATATTTACTAAAAAAGATAAATTTTTATATTCATGATAACTTATTTGAGTAAGTATTCTACTAACTCCTAAAAATATTAAGAAAAATCCTAATACATATCTAATACTAACCTCTAAAGCTTTAGCAAGCACTATTAACAAAACTCCAATAATAATTGAAACAACTGAAACAGATATATTTATATTTTTATATTGAACTAACTCTTTATTATTATAATAATCTATAAGACCTTTAATTCCATATACAATAACTAATATTCCAATTATATAAAATAAAATAGTAACAGCTTCATTATTTTTAAAAGCTAAAATAATTCCTATAATTAAATAAATTATTGGCGTTAATAAAGAAACATGTTCTACTTCTTTTTTATTTTTCTTTGGTTTAATTACAGTTTCTTTCATAAATTTCCCTTCTTTCTATCTAAATTATATAATAAGTTGTAATTTTAAGCAAGTATAAAATTGAATAACTTTAAGAGTTATGATATAATATATTAAAGAATAAGGAGGACATAATTATGATCGACTTAAATAGTATCATTAAACTTTTAAAATCATATAATATTAATTCTCATAAATATGGTCCCACTATCTATCAAAAGGATAATGATTTAGGCATTTGTTTAGAATTAAAAGATTCATTATTTGGCTTTTTAACTCGCATATTTACCTTTGATACTATTGATGATTTTGACAACTTTTTAAAAAAATACTTTTGGGTAAAAAATAATCAAAACTATCACATTGAATTAACATTAGATGATTATGAAACCAAAAACCCTCATCTTAAATATATCTATCACGATAAAGAATTAAATTATCAAGATATGTTAAATATTAAAACCATTGATGAACCAATTGAAGTTTTAGATATTGATAATACTAAAGATATATATTTAGAAAACATAAAAGAATTAACTAATTATTTAATAAATTTAAAAGAAGCTAAAAATGAAAACATAAATATTAAAAATAATTTAAAAAATGAAGAAAACGATTTAAAACATACTTTATTAGAAAATTTAGCTTTATATTATGGCAAAAATAAACAATTTGAAAAGAAAACAATTTCCTTTGATTTATTACCTAATAAAAATGATATTGATCTTTTAAAAACTAATTTACAAAATATTCAAGATAAAAATACCGAAGATATAAAAACTTATTTAGAATCATTAATTAATTTAATAAAAGAAGAAGAATTAGATGAAAAAAACTTAATAAATATTTATTCAACCAGTGTTTATAAATATAATATAGAAATATTAAAAAAACAAATAGCGTTCGTTAAAAATAAAATAGAAACTGAAAAAAACTTTAACATAAAAGGTAGTGTTGTTCATAATATTGATGCTGAATTAAAATCATTTTTAAAAACTAATACTGTCCCTAAAAAAATTGAAGTTTTTATCGAAGAAAATAAAGAAGAAATTGAAAAGAAATTCCAAAAAATAACCAATATTGCAGATGCTACTTTAATATTAACAGGAAAAACTATTAATCTAAAAAAAGAAACTCCAATATCTCCTGAAACTATTAATAATCGAGAAGAAATAATTAATAATTTAAATAAAGAATTTGATAATTTAGATTCTAATACTAAAGCTAAATTAATAATTTATAATTCTTTTTATAAAGATATATGTAATTATTTAATAAATAATAATTATGATCAAACAAAACTTAAAGAAACCTTTAATTTTGACTACTATTATGAAGAACTAACAAATATAATATATAATGAAAATAATAATCATTATTTAGTCAATTACTTTAATGTTTTAAATTTAAAAAATATAGATACTTTTATTAATTCATTAATAGATATATGTAAAACTATAGAAAACACTAAATTTAAAATAAATGATAAATTAAAAATATTTAGTTTAGAAGATTATAATATATATAAAGCTTATACTATAAATCCTATATATAATGCTAAAACTAAAGTTTATTTAAGTGAATTAAATAATAATCATGAATTTATTTATATTCCTAATAAAATTGAAATAGATGAAGAAACAAAAGAATTTTTTACTATAGCTACCAAAAATATATATTTAAAAGGTAACATTGAAGAAACAATAGACACTATAAAAGTAATAAATTATCAAAAAACTACCCATAAAGATAAAAAACATGATATAATTATAACAACAGATATAGTAAAACAAAAAGAAAATATATTCAATATAAGTAATATTAAAGGAGAGGAATAATTATGAATAAAGAAATATTTTTAAAAGAATTAGAAAAAAATCTAAAATATTTAAACCAAGAATCAAAAAAAGAAGAATTAGAAAAATACCAAAACTTAGAAGATTATAATTTAGATCCTGTAAAAGTTGCTAATGATATTTATCTAAGTAAAGGATTAACATTTAAAATAAATCCTAAAACAAAATTTTTAGATTCTTTAAATATTATTGCCAATACTTTAAGAAAAGGCAAAGAAGAAACTTTAAATATTCTTTTATTCTTTTTATGGTTATTATTTTTAATTATCATGATTAAAGTTCCATTTATTTTAGTAAGTGATTTAATAAGTAGTTTATTTATTAATTTAAATGACAGTGAAACTTTATTTACAATTTATAATTTAATATTTGATCTTCTTTATGTTATAACAGCTCTTATAATTGCTATAAAACAAATAAATAATAAAGCCTATACTTTAGAAAATAAAGAAGGAGATACTGATGGAGAAAGACCACAAAATTCTTAAAGTTATATTAATAATTATAATTATCCTTTTAGTTATATTTATTATCTTTATAACTACCAAATTAATAATTAATACTACTAAAAAACCAACTGAAAGTACTACTATAAAAGAACAAACAAATACTAATAAAACAATAGAAATAATGCAACAAAATAATGCTTTAAAAAATGAATATTTAAATTATTATCAAGAAATAGATTATCAAAATATAGATAATTTCCCAAATGTTATTAATACTCTTTTAGACAAAAACTATAAACCAAATGAAATAAATTATATTTTAACGAATTATCAAGATAATATATCCATATTATTAAATATGGAATATATAAATATATTTGATTATAAAGATATAATAAACTTTGATATAAATAATTTAAATCGTTATCAAGAATATCAATCTAAAAATAATTATGATATTAAAACTGTTATAACTTATGTAAATATAGGTTTAGATCAAGAAGGTTACTCTAATTATGAAAATTATTCTAATGAAAGAGCTCAAAATGATTTAACTATTTTAGTAAATAAATATCATAAATTACCAGATAATTATGAACCAGATGATTTAGTATCTTTATCTTATAATCCTATTTATAAATTAAGAATTGATGCAGCTGAAGCTTTTGAAAAACTAACAAGTGCGGCCTTAATTGATAATGTTATTTTTTATCCATTTAGTGCTTATCGTTCTTTTGAAACTCAAAATGTATTATATAATCGTTATAAAGCAAGAGATGGAGAAAAAGAAGCAGATACTTATTCAGCAAGACCAGGTTTTTCAGAACATCAATTAGGTTTAGCAGTAGATGTTAGAAGTAATACTCTAACTAGTAACTTAACCACAAATGATTATAATTGGATGTTAAATAATTCTTATAAATATGGCTTTATAGTTCGTTATCCTAAAGGAAAACAATTTATAACTCAATTCATAGAAGAACCATGGCACATTCGTTACTTAGGAATAGAATTAGCTACTAAAGTCCATGATTCAAACCTAACATACGACGAATACTATGATTTATATCTAAAAAAATCAAACAGTAATTAAACCATTTGATTTTTTTTATTATCTTATATTTTTAATATCATTTATAGATA
>CANQMC010000039.1 GCA_947624855.1 uncultured Bacilli bacterium
ATAATCCATACATTCCGACGTAGTAGGAAGTATGGATTGTAGTGGAAACTACAAGAGAGAGTAAGGGGTAAGCAAAATGACTCTTCGTTTTAAAAAGGCTAAACTTTAACTGGCTCGGACAGAAATATGTAAATGAAACCGAAAGTCCGAGCCGACATGCGTACGTCAAGTATATGTGTAGTAAGTGTTTAATATATGTAAAGCGTTGTTTTTGTTTTATGTAAATTATGTTTGTACTTGCCTCTATAGCTTATCCATTCAAACATTTATTGTTTATTATTATATTTTTTTAATATTTATCTAATATATTTCTATTATTTTATTAATGTTTAATATATATAGGGGCAAGAATGGAGCAATAATTGGTTTTATTGTTCTTTTTTAGTATTTTTTTAGGTTTTTGTAACATTTTAATAATGGTGATTGTATGAAAAAAACTTCTATATCTTTTGGATTAGTTAATATACCTGTTGTTATTAATCCTATTATTAAAAATAATGATGTATCATTTAATCAATTGCATAAAAAATGTTTATCAAGAATTAAATATGTAAAGTATTGTCCTCATTGTAAAAAAGATGTAAAACAAAGTGATATAATTAGAGGATATGAATATGAAAAAGATAAATATATAACTATTAGTGATGAAGAATTTAATAATTTAAAAAGTGAAGATGAAAAAACAATTGAAATTGTTGGATTTATTGATTTAAAAGAAATAGATCCTATTTATTATGAAAAAAGTTATGATGTAAGTGTTAACAGTAAGAGTAAAGCTTATAGTTTATTTAAAGATGCTTTAAAAGTAAGTAAAAAATGTGCTCTTGCTAAAACAGTGATTGGAACTAAGTTTTATTATGTAATATTAAGATTAAATGAAAATAATATAATTATGAATACTTTATATTTTCAAGAAGAAGTTATGATACCTGAGGCAATAAGTGATAGTAAATATACTAAAAAAGAATTAGATTTAGCTATTAGTTTAATTAATAGTTTAAAAATGAAATTTGATCCTTTTGATTTAAAAGATGAATATCAAGATAAAATTAAAGAGGCAATTAATGATAAAATAGATGGTAAAGGAATTAAAAAACCTAAAGTTAAAAGAGAGAAAAGTATTAAAGATTTAATGACTGCTTTAGAAATGAGTTTAAAAAATGTTTGATAAAATGAATATTAGACCAATGCTTTTAAAAGAAGTGGATAAACCATTTGATGATGATAACTTTATTTATGAACTTAAATTTGATGGTATTAGAGCATTAATTTATGTTAGTGATGATGAAATAAATATTATAAGTAGAAATGGTATTAATATAACTAAATTATATCCTGAATTAGAAGAAATTAAAAGTTTAGTAGGGCATCATAAAGTTATTTTTGATGGAGAAATAGTTACGATGGTTGAAGGTAAAGCTAGTTTTAGGAAATTACAAGAAAGAAGTCATTTAAAAGATTTAAATAAAATTAAGTTAAAAAGTAAAGAAATACCTATTACTTTTGTTGTATTTGATATTTTATATTTAGATAAAGAAATAATAGATTTAGGATTAATGGAAAGAAAAGAATTATTAAATAAATATCCTGATACTTTATATTTTGTTAAATCTAAATATTTTTATAAAGGAACTTTATTATTTAAAAAAGTTAAAAAATTAGGTTTAGAAGGGATTGTTGCTAAAGAAAAGAATAGTAAATATATTCCTAATAAAAGAGTAGATACATGGATTAAAATTAAAAATTTTAAAAAAGAAGAATTTTTAGTATTAGGTTATATATTTAATAATGAAAAATATAGTTTGTATTTAGGTGAATATAAAAATAAAGAATTAATTTTTATTGGTAAAGTAAGTATTGGTAAAAATAATTTTTTAATGAAAGATATTTTAAAAGTTAAAAAGAAAAAATATAAAGTTTTAAATATAAATGAAGATATAACTTATATTGAACCAAAGAAAAAGATTTTAGTTCATTATATGGAAAGAACTAAAGATGGAAGGTTAAGACAACCTTTTATTAAATAAAAAAGAAGTAAATTAAGTACGATTTACTTCCATAATAACGGGTAGAATAATAGGTCTTCTACCTGTTAATTCATTTATAAAAGGATATAATTCTAAAATTATTTGATTTTTTAAATCAGTATAGTTATAAGTTGAAGTTAATAAAAATTTATTTACTATATCTGTTATTTTTCGATCTATTTTATTTATTAAGTCGGGATTTTCATTAACCATGATGAAACCTCTTGTGGTTACATTGGGTTTAATTAATAATTTTCTAGTTAAAGTATTAATGTTTAAAATAGTAACTAATATACCATCACTAGACATTAATTTACGATCTTTAATTACTTGAGAACCTATATCGCCAATTCGAGAACCATCAACATAAATATCACCATTTTTAATAGTTTCTCCTTTGAAAGCTTCACCATTTAATAAATTTATAACATCACCATTTTTACATATAAAGATATTTTCTTTAGGTATATCACAAGATATGGCTATTTCTCCATGTTGTTTTAACATTCGATATTCACCATGCATTGGCATAAAATATTTAGGATTAATAATTCTAAGCATCCATTTTAATTCTTCAGCTTTAGCATGGCCTGAAGTATGAACATCATTAAATGTTTTATTAGTGTAAACTTTAACACCTTTTAAATATAATTTATTTATAACTCGGTTAATACTAGCAGCATTGCCAGGAATAGGTGATGAAGAAAATACGACTAAATCATCTGGCATTAAAGTTATTTGTTTATGAACACCGCTCGCTATACGAGATAAAGCCGCTAGAGGTTCACCTTGAGTTCCTGTACAAAGAATACATATTTCATTTTTCTTTAATGTTTTAGCTTGGTTATTATCTATAAAAATAGATTTATCTTCAATTAAACCATTGTTGACAGCAAGTTCAATACTTGTTTCCATAGAACGACCAAAAATGATGATTTTTCGATTATTTTTGCGACATGTTTCAACAATATGTTTAATACGATATATATTTGAAGCAAAGGTAGCAATTATAACTCGGCCAAAATGTTTTGATACAATATCATTTAAGGCTTCATCGACAGTAGATTCACTTTTAGAAAAACCTTCAGATAAAGCATTAGTAGAATCACTTAAAAGGAGAGTAACACCTTTTTTGCCAATCTCGGCCATTTTATGAATATTAGCTACTGGTCCAATTGGAGTTAAATCAAATTTAAAGTCTCCTGTTTCAAATATAGTACCGTTAGGAGTATTTATAGCAATAGCAAATGATCCTGGTATTGAGTGAGTTGTACTAATAAATTCGATAGTAAAATATTTTGTTTTTAATACATAATCTTCATTAACTATTTCAATATTATTATAATTAATATTTCGATCTGTTAATTTTTTAACAATTAAATCTGCAGCAATTTTTGAAGCATAAATTTTAGGAATATGAACAGTATTTAGTAAAAAAGATATACCTCCAATGTGATCTTCGTGACCATGAGTTATGACTAAACCTTTTATTTTATCTTCATTTTGTTTTAAATATGTAACATCTTGAATAACATAATCTATTCCTAATAAATCATCTTCAGGAAACATAACTCCTGCATCTATTATAATAATTTCATTATTATGAGTTATTACATACATGTTTTTTCCTACTTCACCTAATCCACCTAAGGCGACAATAGAAGTAGGAATATTATTATTTTTCATTGTAATCTTCCTTTCGTAAAAAATAAAAGTCGTTTAACTGAAAATAATTATACTCTTTTTTGAGTGATTTGTCTACTATAAATTTAGGGGTTGTTTGACACTTGTTGACAATTGATAAAAAATAAAGCTACATATTAGTTAAAAAATGTTTTATAATAATACTAGAGGTGGATGTCTATGGAAATTAAAGATGTTAACGAAGAGTTATTAAAATTAAGAAAAGTTAATAATAGAAATAATATAATTATTATTGTTTTATTAATAATATTATTACTTTTATGTATTTTAATGGTTTATATTAAATTTTTTAGTTAATTTAGTTGATTATTGAAAATTTTTAAGGTAAAATAATATTTAGGTGGTTAAATTGGATAAAAAAAATGTAATTGCAATAATATTAGGGGTTTTATTAATTGCTCTTTTGGGCTTTAAGTTTTATTTAGATAGTAGAGAAGATACTAAAGATAATACAAAAAGTTCAGATATTGTTAAGTTTAAACAAGAATATGAAAGTTTAAATGGAACCAAAAATGATAGTGATAAAGAATATTTAGATGTTAATATTTCAGATAAAGCTAGTATTTATTATAAAACTGATGAAGAAATAGTTCAAGTTTTAGAAAAAGGGACAGGAGTTATTTATTTTGGATTTAATACTTGTCCTTGGTGTCGAAGTATGATTGAAACTTTAATTAATACAGCAGTTGATAATAAAATAACAGATTTATATTATGTGGATGTTAAAGATATTCGTTCTAGTTATAGTGTAGTTAAAAAAGAACTTAAAAAAGATGTTTTAGGAACAGAGGGTTATTACAAAATATTAGAATTATTAGATGATGAGTTAACACCATATAAAATTACTGAAGGTAAAAAAGAGTATGATACTAATGAAAAAAGATTATATGCTCCAACTGTTGTAGTAGTAAAAAATGGTGAAATTGTTGGTTTCCATGAAGGAACTGTGGATAGTCAAGAAGATCCTTATTTAGGATTAAATGATGATGAAAAAGAAGAAATTGCAAAAATATTTGAAGAAATGTTTAGTAAAATAAAAAATTCTACATGTAAAGATAAAGCTGGATGTTAGTCCAGTTTTTTAATTTGCTTCTTCAATAAATGTTTGACTTTTGTGAGGTTCATTTAATAAAAGATTTGGATAATCTAATTGTCTTAATACTTCATAAACACATATAGCTACAGAATTAGAAAGATTTAAAGCTCGAACATTATCAGTCATAGGAATACGATAACATCTATCAATAAAAGGTTTTAATATTTCTCTTGGGATGCCTGTTGATTCTTTTCCAAATATTAAATAAATATTATCTTTTATTTCTTTAAAATTAGGAGTAGAATGAGGTTTATGGCCATATCTTGTAAAAAAGAAATATTCACCTTTATTTTTATTAAAAAATTCTTCTATATTTTCATAAACTTTATATTGGCATTTATCAATATAATTTACACCACTTCTTTTAAGATATTTTTCTTCTAAAGAAAATCCTAAAGGTTTAATTAAATGAAGGGTAGTATTAGTAGCGACACAAGTACGCATGATATTACCGGTGTTACCAGGTATTTCAGGTTCAAATAATACAACATTTAACATAAAATCACTCTTTCTAAATAAGAATTATAAACGATAAAAGTTTGTTTGTAAATGATTTATGTTTTTTTATTGTTTTTAATTAATTTTTATAATATAATTATTCTGAGGTAATTAAAATGGCAGAAAAATTAGCAAAATTTTTTATAGGTATATTTGGAAGTATATCGAGTGTATGGTGGGGTAAATATTTAGTAATGTTTATTATATCTTTATTTCCTATTTTAGAACTTAGAGGGGGACTTATCGCGGCCGCGTTAATGGATGCTCCAATTATTCCTAGTTTTATAGTTTGCTTTATTGGTAATATTTTGCCTATTCCTTTTATTTTATGGTTTATAACGAGTATTTTTGATCATTTAAAAAAACGAGGTAAGAAATTAGGTAAATTAGTTACTAAATTAGAGGAAAAGGCTACTAGTAAAAAAGAACAAATTGAAAGATTAAAATATTTAGGTCTTATTTTATTTGTAGGAATTCCACTTCCCGGAACTGGAGCTTGGACTGGTTGTTTAATCGCTGCTTTACTGGGTATGGATAAGAAAAAATCTTGTTTAGCCGCTATAGGGGGAGTTATTATGGCTGGTTTAATTATGTTAGTTGTATCTTATGGTATTTTAGGAGGTATTTTAAAATGACAACAATTTATTTAATTAATAATAGTTTAACAATGAATAATCTTAATTTTCCTAATAAAGATAGTTTAGAAAATAAAAGGGAAAAAAGGATTCTTAGTATTCAAGGAGAAAAAGAAGCAGCAGATTTAGCTTTAAATAGTGCTTTTGAGACGGTAAATGCTATATATGCTTCTCCTTATGTAATGAGTATTGGAACGGCTAAATATTTGGCTCAAAGATTAGAGATAGATATTATAATAAGTGAATTAATTGGCGAACAAGTATTAGGTAATTTGGGAGATAAAAAAATTAGAATGGTAAGAGAAGCTCAAGAAAATAATTTTGATTATAAATTAAGTGGGGGCGAAAGTTTAAATGATGTTAAAAAAAGAATGCTTAAATTTATGGATATGATTTTAAATAAATATGAAGGTAAAACAATTGCAGTTTTTACCCATAATGTGGCAATTACTAGCTTTTTAAGTAATTATTGTGATAAAGGTTTTAATTTGGATAATAGATTAATATTAAATTATCAAGAAGAAGCAATTGTAGATGGTACTTGGGATGGTATTAGTGTAATTGAATTAAATTATCAAAATAAAAAAATTACTAATATAAAAAGAAGAAAGTAAAGGTTGGTCTTTACTTTTCATTTTCTAAAGCATCAATTGTTTTCCAAGTAGTAGTTCCACAGTTTGTACAAACAAATGGTACTAAAACTTTTAATCCTTCAGGTTTATCATATTTTTCTTCTAAGGATACACAAAGTAAACCAGTTTCTTGATCAATATATGCT
The DNA here is from genome assembly GCA_947624855.1 of uncultured Bacilli bacterium. GTDB lineage: Bacteria > Bacillota_I > Bacilli_A > RF39 > UBA660 > Caccenecus. The sequence goes on from CANQMC010000039.1 coordinate 6,739, forward strand.
TTACCTTGACGAGTTGTTTCATTACATTTACTGCAACCATTATTTTTCATAAAGTCCTCCTTTTTAGTTTTATTATTTCCAATTTTTATGATATAATACATATGGGTGGTTAAATGATTGATAAAATTATGAATATTTATGATATTGAAGTAATTGAAGGAAAAATTGTAGTTACTTTATATGAAGCTTTTTTAGTTAATCTTGAACAAAATGGGAAAGTTAAAAGTTTTTATAATTTTCAATTAACTGATACTTTATATACAGATGATTTAGAAGAATTAATTAAAAATTTAAGAAATGAAGGCTTTGAAAGTGCTAATGTATTTGAAAAAGAATATTTAAATGAAATTATAATACCAAATTATTTAAAATTAGTTCAATTAACATTTTTAGCTAAAAATATGCGAATTATTGAAAAAGTATATTCTGAAGAAAAAATTGAAAATGAAAGTTATATTTATACTTATATAGTTTATATTAATATGAAAACAGGAGCTAAATATGTTTTACCAATTGGTAATATAGGAGCTAAAAATGAAGTATTAATGCGCAAATTAGAGATTTATGGATATGTTAATATTATAGATAGTTCAATAAATCAGTTAAGTAAATTAGATACAATAAGTCCTATTAAATTAGAAAGAAAAATTAATAATTAGTTAATTTTTTTTTATGGAATATTTTAGTTGTTTGTAGTATAATAGTTTTGATAATGAGTTTGGAGTAGAGGTTGTATGAAAAAAAGTCATATTGTTTTATTAATTTTAACATTTTTATTAGTTGTTATAATTATCCCTATAGGGGCTTATATGCTTTTATTTAAAGATTTTTATGTAAAAGAATTTACAAATAAAATAACTATTAATTTTAAAGATGAATATATTCCAAAAGATGGTCGAGTTTGTTTTGGCAATAAAATTTCTTGTAAAGATGTAAAACCAACTAGAGATGGTGATGTCGATGTTAATAAAGTTGGAGAATATAAAGTAGTTTATACTTATAAAGTTAAAAATAAAGTTTTAAAAAAAGAACAAATCGTGGAAGTTTTAGATAATGAAAAACCGGTTATAGAAGTTGATGATAAAACTTTTACATATTGTCCAGGTGGGAAATTTGAGGATATTTCGAAAATAAAAGTTAGCGCTACTGATAATTATGATGGAGATATTACTGATAAAGTTGAAAAAGAAATTAAAGATAATAAAATTGAATTTAAAGTAAGTGATTCATCAGGTAATGAATCAATTGTTTATAGAGAAGCTAAAGAAGAAGATAAAACTAAACCAGTAATTAAACTTAAAGGTGATAGTTCAATATATGTAAAATTAAATGGTAGTTATAAAGAAAAAGGGGCAAGTGCTAGTGATAATTGTGAAGGCGATATAACTGATAAAATAAAAATAAGTGGAAGTGTTAATACTAAAAAAGCTGGAGAATATAAATTAACTTATAATGTTGAAGATCAAAAGGGAAATAAAGCTTCTGTTGTAAGGAAAGTATTTGTTTATCAAAAAAATAATAGTTCTAGTAGTAATAATACTAGTAAAAATACTAAAACAGGTAATAAAAATATTTATTTAACTTTTGATGATGGACCAGGTCCTTATACAGCTAAATTATTAGATATATTAAAAAAATATGATGTTAAAGCAACTTTTTTTGTAACAAATCAGGGAATAACTAAAGGGTATGATAATATGATTTTAAGGGCTTATCAAGAAGGTCATACGATAGGTTTACATACTAATTCTCATAATTATAAAATATATAAAAATGAAGAAACTTATTTTAAAGATTTATATGCAATACAAGATAAAGTTAAACGTATTACAGGTAGTACTTCAATGATTATAAGATTTCCAGGTGGTAGCTCTAATACAATAAGTCGAAATTATGATAATGGGGCTAAAATAATGAGTGTACTTACTAAAGCTGTTGAAGCTAAAGGATTTAGATATTTTGATTGGAATATTACAAGTGGTGATGCAGGAGAAACTACAAATACTAATACGGTATATAAAAATATAGTTAATAGTTTAGGTAATGGTAATACTTATATGGTTTTACAACATGATATTAAAGGTTTTAGTGTTAATGCAGTAGAAAAAGTTATTCAATATGGTCTTGCTCATGGCTATAATTTTAAAGCAATAACTATGGATACTCCAACTGTTCATCATAGTGTGAATAATTAGGAATAAAAATTAAGTTTATTGGTACACTAGTAAAAAAGTGGTGATATTATTGAAACTTAAATATTTTTATTTCTTTTTATTTGGTTTAGTATTAGTAATTAGTTCTTTTACTAATTTAATTAGTTCTATAAATGATAAAAATAATGCTTTAGAATTACAAAGAAAACTAAGAAGAGTAGAAAGAATGGAAATAAAAGAAGAAGAAGCAACTTTAGTAAATGCTCCTTCAAATAAAAATGATGTTTATTGGAATTATACTAATATTCCTTTTTTGGAAGTTGATTTTAAAGATTTAATGAAAGAAAATGAAGATACGGTAGCATGGTTACAAGTTGGTGGAACAAAAATTGATTATCCTGTTGTTCAAACTAATGATAATGAATATTATTTAACTCATTCTTTTGATAAAACTAAAAGTAAAGCAGGATGGATATTTTCAGATTATCGTAATAATTTTCAAAGTTTAAATAATAATACAATTATTTATGGTCATAAAAGGTTAGATGAAACAATGTTTGCTACTTTACAAAATGTTTTAAAAAAGAGTTGGTTTAATAATAAAGATAATCATATTATTAAAATATCAACACCTACAGAAAATATGGTTTGGCAAATATTTAGTGTGTATATTATTCCTAAAGAAAGTTATTATATAACAACTCATTTTAAAGATGTTTTAGAGTATGAAAAATTTTTAAAGGTAATTAGTAAAAGAAGTAAATATGATTTTAATACAACTTTAAATGTTAGAGATAAAATATTAACACTTTCAACTTGTAAAGATAATAATGGAAATAGATTAGTTGTTCATGCTAAATTAATAAAAAAAGAAACTAGAGAGTAGTTTCTATTTTAAAGCTTTTTTGGTACTATATCCAATAGTAAATAAACCAATTATACTCATTAATCCTGCGATAAGTGTATTATCACCAGTTTTAGGATTTTCTTCAGGAGTAAATAAATTTACAATTTCTTGAAGTGACATTTCGGCACCAGAATTTATAGTTTGTTCTAAACCATTCATTTCTAAAATAGCACTTTCAGAATCACTTGGTACCCATAATGTTGGTTTATCTTTTGATTCAGTTGTATTAACAAGTTTAGTATTATCGTCTAATTCTAAATGATTTTTAGCTGTAACATTAGCACCTTGTCCTAATTCAATACCACCAAAACCATTTCCTGAAACATCAATTGTACCTTCAAGTTTTACATTAGAACCATTAATTAATAAGGCAGCATTACCACCAGTTAATTTAATATTTTTGATAGTAGCACTTGTTTTATATACTTGAAGGATATATATACCACTCCAAATAGTGTTATCAGTACTGCTATCTTTACCAAAAGTTCCAACATATTTCATTGTGTGACCTTGTCCATCAATAGTTACTTCACGAGTAATGTTGATTTTTTCAGTAGTATGGATATCTTCGCCAAGAATAATATTAGTTATACTTTCATTATTTAAAGCTTCTTTTAGTTCAGCTTGATTTCTAACTGTAGCACTTGTTGCGGCTTTAACATTTAGAAATGGTAGGCAAGATAAAATAACTAATAATATAACGAATAAACCTTTACTATTTTTTGTCATAATATTTTTCTCCTTTCTAATAATAGTTTGGTTTAAAAAAGAGATTATATACACGAAATTTGTCGAAATTTGGTTAATTAGAAAATATTTCTAAAAA
>CANQMC010000040.1 GCA_947624855.1 uncultured Bacilli bacterium
TTCTTTTCTCCAATCTATATGATAATTATCTACTATCAACTATGTTAGACTTTTATCATTTATATTTAAATTATAAAGAAGTAAATGTAAAATGTCAATAATAAATGACACAATTTTCGTCATTTTTAAAATTATTAAAAAATTAATGAGAGAATATAATTGGTGAATTAAAATGAATTATAAAGAAAAACTAAAGTTTTTAAGAGAGGAAAAAGAAGTAACTCAAGAGGAAGTTGCTAATATACTTGGTATTTCCAGAAGTACATATAATGATTATGAAAATCAAATAAGTATTTTACCTATAAAACATATAAATATTCTTTGTAATTATTTTGATATATCAGTTGACTATTTATTTAATTTATCTATAACCAAAAAATATTTTTCAACGAATAAAGAAATTGATTTAAAAAAAGCTGGTATGAGATTAAAAGAATTTAGAAAAGAAAATAAATTAACACAAACTAAATTAGCAGAAATATTACACACAACATTTTCAACTATAGCTTTTTATGAAAAAGGAAGAAACCTTATATCTACAACTTTTTTATACTTAATATGTACTAAATATCAAATAAGTGCAGATTATTTACTTGGTAGAATTGATAAAAAAATTACTTTTGATAAAAATAAAGATAAATAATTTAAAAAAAGCTGATTATTACTGAAAGTATAATAATCAACGTTAATAACAGTAGGTGTTAGTTTATAATAAATGACTGAATTATTTTTATTCTTTATTTAATAACCAATCAATTACATTTATTTTAGTTATTCCTTCATAATCTGATTCTAAATCCATATCTAAAGTTATTAAATATTTAGGATAGTAATCTCCGGTTTTTTGTAATGATTTTAATTCTCTTTCTAATATTTTTTCATCTCTAACAGATAAAGCAACTTGATAATATTTTAAACCATCTCTATTTTGGGTTACAAAATCAATCTCTAAATCATCAACTTTACCAACATATACTTTATATCCTCTTCTTAATAGTTCTAAATAAACTATATTTTCTAATATATGTCCCATATCACTATCAGCTTTTTTACCCAATAGAAAGCTTCTTAATCCTTGATCTACAACATAATATTTATAATCTCTTGCTAATAGATTCTTGCCTTTAACATCAAATCTTTCTGCTTTATATATTAAAAAACTTTCAAGAAAGGCAGATATATAATTTTCAACAGTGTGATTACTTGTAGAAATACCTTTACTTGTTAATGTATCACTTATTTTTTTGGTAGATATTGGACTACCTATACTATCAAAAAGGAATTTTAAAACATTGTCTAATAACATCTTATCACTTATATTATTCTTAGTAATTATATCTTTATATACTATTGTTGTAAATATTCCTTCTAAGTATGTATCTAAATCATTAGGATTATCCTTTAGTATAGAAATATTACCAGGCATACCACCATTTCTCATATAATCTAAAAAATACTCATAATTGCTTTTATTTGAATTATTAAATGCACTTAAGTATTCTTTAAATGATAATGGCAACATTTTTATTTCTACATATCTTCCAGATAATAATGTAGCTAACTCACCCGATAATAAATAAGCATTGGAACCAGTTATATAAACATCAACATTTTTTTTGATATACAAACTATCTACGGCTTTTTGAAACATAGGAACATTTTGAACTTCATCTAAAAAAACATAATATTGTTTTTTAGAATCTATTTGTTTATTTACATAGTCATATAACTCTTTATAATCATTAAAACTATAATCAATATCTTCAAGATTTATTTTTATTATTTGATCATTTTTTATACCATTTTCTTTTAAATAATTTATATATAAGTCAAATAATGTTGACTTACCACATCTTCTTATTCCTGTAATAACTTTGATTAAATCTTTATCTTTAAATCTTTTTAATTGATTAAGATATTCAGTTCTTTCTATCATGATTTCACCTCTTTTATAATTGTATATTAAAATTAATCAAAAGTCAATCTTTTGGAAATATTTTTCCAAAAGTTATGATTTTCGACAAGTTTTGGAAATAATTTTAAAAAAAGAATACTAGTCTTTAGTATTCCCAAAAATTGATAATAATTCAAGAAATATATTAATAAAGTCTAAGTATAATTGGAAAGCTCCATTAATTGCTATAACTTCATTATTAATACCAGATTCATTTAATCTTTTTAGTTGTTGAATATCATGAGCTGTAAATCCAAAGAAAATTAATATTATAATAATTGATAAGATTAAATCAAATGTCGAATTATTTAAGAATAGATTTACTATAACACAAATAATAACTGCTAGTAAGGCCATTAAAAGAAATGTTCCTATTTTACTTAAATCTAATTTGGTAAAATAACCAATAAAAGCAAATAAAGCAAATACTACTGCTGATATTAAAAATATATACATAACTGAACTTATTTCAAATCCAATAAATACACTAGAAAATGTTAAACCACTTACAAATGAATATAATAAGAAACATATTTTAGCAGTTGTAGGTTGCATTTTATGAACTCTAGCAGAAAAAAATATTACTAAACCAAATTCTAATATAATTAATATCCAAAATAATGGACTATTAAAAACACTTTGAATCATGTTTTCATTAATTGATACAAAATAACCAGTTGCAAATGTTACTAGTAAACCAACAAACATCCATAAAAATGTTTGAGATAATAATTTGTTCATCTTTCCCTCCTCTTATATTTATATTATAGCATATTTCTTCTTTTAAGTAAATTATTAGCTTGTTTATTCCAAAATAATGCTAATCCACATATTAATATTATACCTGTTATTTCTAAGATTATAATAGGATGAATATTTTTTAAAAATGGTAATAAATCTAATATAAACTTAGGTATAGAATTTGAAAAACAATAATTAGTTTTAAATAAATAATTAAAAATAATCATAAAGATAAAATATATATTTAAAATAAAAAATAATTTTAATAGATCTTTTTTATAAATATGTTTAGGATATAAATAAAAAGTTAAAATACCTCCGATTAAAAAAATGTGATGGCAAATAACATAAGAATAAAAATTAAAAGATTCTAAAACACTTGGAACATCAAAAAAGATAATTGCGGCGATTGGTCCTAAAAAACATAATAAATAATTGTATTTAAATAATTTTTCTTTATTAAATAAAATAGTATAAATATAAAAATAATTAGATATATAACATAAATGAAAAGGTAACATAGTATTAAAATTAAAATTATGGTAGTATAATGCAGATATATATAATATAATCATATTTAAAAGTAAAAATAAGGCTATTAATTTTGTTATTATTTTTTTAGTTTTGATATTTAAATTAGTTAGTTTAAAACGATTATGATAAATAATAATAAAACTTATTATAATTATTAATATTAGAAAAAGATGTGTTTTTCCAAATAATTTAAAGGGTATAGTAATTTTTTCATCAATAAAAAATTCTTTTAAATTCATATTTTTATTATATGTAGTTTAAAAGAACTTATGCTAAACATTAAATCTAAAATAAACTATATCGCCATCTTGCATCAAATAATCTTTGCCTTCTAGTCTTAATTTACCAGCTTCTTTAACTTTTAATTCAGAACCATATTCTTTTAAATTATCAAAACTGGTTATTTCGGCTTTAATAAAACCTTTTTCAATATCACTATGGATTAAACCAGCACAAGCTTTGGCATTCATTCCTTTTTTGAAGGTCCAAGCTCGGCATTCATCAGGTCCACTGGTGAAAAAGGTGGCTAAACCTAATAAATTATAAGTAGCAAATATTAATTTATCAAGGCCACTGTTTTTTATACCTAATTCTTCTAAAAATACTTTTTTATCATCATCTGATAATTCAGATAATTCTGATTCCATTTTAGCACACATAACAATGACTCCACTTTGTTCTTTACTGGCATATTCTTTTAATAATTTTGTATAATTATTATCGCCTACTATAACATCCTCTTCTAAAACATTTGCAGCATAAATTAAAGGTTTTAAAGTTATAAAATTAAAAGGACGCATTATTAATAATTCTTCAGGAGTAAATTCTACTCTTCTTAAAGGAATATTTTGTTCTAGATTAGTTTTGGCTTTGGTTAAAGTATTTACTTCTAAAACTGTTTCTTTATCTTTAGTAGTTTCAGCTTTTTTGATGATTTTTGTTAAACGATTTTCAATTATTTCTAAATCAGCTAAAATAAGTTCAACATTAATTATTTCAATATCTCTTATAGGATCAGTTTTACCTTCAACATGAGTTATAAATTCACCATCAAAACAACGAACTACTTCTACAATAGCATCTGTTTCTCTAATATGACTTAAAAATTTATTGCCTAAGCCTTCACCTTTTGATGCTCCTTTTACTAAACCCGCTATATCTGTAAATTCAAATGTAGTTGGAACTAAACTTTTTGGTAAATATAAATCATTTAAATAACTTAATCTTTCATCAGGAACAGTTACCATTCCAACATTAGGATCAATGGTAGCAAAAGGATAATTAGCTGCAAGAATATTTTTTTTAGTTATAGCATTAAATAAAGTAGATTTGCCAACATTAGGTAAACCCACTATACCGGCTTTTAAACTCATATTTATACCTCCTATTTGTAAATTACTAATATATATTAAACCATAAATTAGAATATTAAGCAAGAAAAAATATCTAATTAAAGATATTTTAAATATTTACTACTCCATGAATACCTATTGGTAAACCTATTATAAACCAAATAATTAATATGGCTAATAATATTATACCAGTGATAACACTGTAAGGTAATTGATATTTTAAAGTTTTAAAGAAATTAATTGGTTTTTTATTTTGATTATATTTTTCTAAATAGGCAAGATAGATTACATAATAAGCAAATAATGGTGATAATCCCATAGTCATGCTTTCACCAAAACGGAATATGACTTGAGTAAATTCAGGTGAAATACCAACATTCATTAATGCTGGGACTGCTATACCGGCCATGATTGCCCATTTAAAACTAGAATTTGGTAAAAAGATTGTGGATAAAGCACTAATTATAAACAATATTATTATAAGAGGTATGGCTCCTAAAGAATCTATTGTTAAAATATTTGTTAAAGCTGCGGTTATTACTTCCCCTATATTTGTATGTTTAAAAATACTAATAAATGTTGATGCTAAGAAAATAATAACTAAAGTTTTACCAATTCCATCTAAACTATGTCCTAAATCGTCACATAAATCTTTATTATTTTTAATAGTTTTAGCTCCTATTCCATAGAAGAATCCTAAAATAATAAATAATATAGTTACAACAAAGACAAAGCCATTACTAAAGAATGAGGTTGCACTAAATAGCTTATCAATATAAAATACTTCATTATAATCTAGTAAAGCTCCTGATAAAGGAAGACCAGGAATTATACAATAAATAAAGAATAAGAAATATAATAAACCCGCTCCACAAGCTAATATTAAACCTTTTAATTCACGATTAGTAATAGTAAATTCTTCTTCCATTTCAGTTTCGGGAAATTCATATTTTGGTAATCTTGGAGCAATATAATTTTCAGTTATTAAAGTTATGGCAAAAGCTACTAAAATTAAAGCAATAGTCATAATACCAAAAAATGAGGTTGTTCCTAATGTATAACTAGGATTAATCATATGTGCCCCTAGTAAAGTATTTGTTAATAAAGCAGAATCACTACTAGTAAAGAAGATATTTAAACCTGTACCAATAGTTAAAGCGGCATAACTAGAAATAATACCAATATAAGGATTTCTTCTACCATAGCTAAATATTAAGGCACTTAAAGGTATCATAATAACAAATGGTAAATATCCCATTATACTTGATAATAAACAAAATAATACTAAAAAGAAGGTTACAGTTGTTTTTTTGGTCTTTTTAGTTAAAAGGGTTACAACTGTTTTTAAAAAACCACTTTTTTCCATAACCCCAATACCAATCAATATTATAATTAAACTTGATAAAGGAGTAAAGGAAACAAAATTGGAAACAGTTGTGGTAAATATATATTTTAAACCACTTAAACTAAATAATGATTCAACACTTACTAATCCTTGAGTATATTCTAAAGATATATCATTACTTATAGTATTATATGTTACTTGAACTCCAATTAATGATAAAAAACCACTGATAACAATTGTTATTAATATTAATATTAAAAGGGTCATTATAGGATCAAGTGTTATTCTTTCCTTAAGGTTTCTTTTCTTCATTTGTTTCACCTACAATCTTTTTAACTTTACGAATAAATTCTAAACGATCAAGCATTACTTCTCGACCGCAGTTTAAACATTTTATTTTAATATCAACACCATTTCTTATTATTTGCCAATTATTGGTACCACAAGCATGAGGCTTTTTCATGATAACATAATCGTTTAATTTAAATGTCTTGTCCATGATGTACCTCGATTTGATTAAATGGTATTTTAATTTTATTTTTGTCATATGCTTCTTTTACTCTTTTTAACATTTCTCTTTTTACTTGATATCTTTCAGCATTTGGACAATGTACTACAATTAAATATTTAACACTTGAAGAAGATAATTCATTTACACCACGATATTCACTAGTTGGTAAAATTACTTTATCTTCAATTGCTTTATTTATTACTTCAGTTAATACTTTTTCGACTTTATTACATTTTTCTTCATAAGCTGTATCTATATTTATATATAATTCTGAATGTTTTTGAGATGCATTAATAATTGTATCAATATTACGATTGGCTACAATTAAAACTTCACCATTAAAACCTTTTATTTTGGTGGTACGAAGTCCTAATTCAATTACTTCACCAACAAAATCTTTATATGTTACTAAATCACCAACTGCTAAATAATTTTCTAATATTAAAGATATTCCAGCGATTAAATCTTTAACTGTATCTTGAAGAGCAAGGCCTAAAACTACTCCTGCAATACCAATTGACGCTACTAAACTTTTAGTATCAACACCATAAAAATCTAAAATAATTAAAATTGCTAAAATAATTACTATATATTTAAAAATACTTTGAAATAATTTAATAATTGTTTTTCTTCTTTTAATTTCATAATTTGTTTTTCCTGTAATTAATATTTTAGAAATAATATTATTAGAAATATTAATTATAATAAATGAAAAGGCTATTACTAAAGCAGTTCCAAATATTTGTTTAGTCATAATAATTTCTAAAGCTTTTATTAAAAAATCCATGATTATTCTCCTTCTAAAGAAATATTAAGTTCTTCTAAAATACGTGTTAATTCTTCATCATCTTTATATGGTATTTCAATTTTTTTATTGTTTATTTTAACTTTTACTCCTAAACGTTCACGACATAAATTCTCATAAATACTGTATTTAATATCATAAGATGTATTTCTTGTTATCGTGTGCTTTTTAGGTAATTTTTCCATATTAATTATTTTTTCTGTATCACGAACACTTAAACCTTCTCTTACTATACGAAGAGCTAATTCATTTATTTTATATTCTTCTTCTAGTTTACTTAAAGCACGGGCATGGCCCATTGATAATTCTTTACTTTCTACTAGTTTAATTGTGGCTTCTGGTAAATTTAATAAGCCTAACATATTAGTTATATAACTACGACTTTTAGAAAATTTGTGAGCTAATTCTTCTTGGGTTATATTATTAATTTTTAAAATGTTTTCATAAGCTTTGGCTTCTTCAATTGGATTTAAGTTCTCTCTTTCAATATTTTCAATGAGAGCTATTTCCATCATTTCAACATCATTAAAATCTTTGATAATCGCAGGTATGGTTTTTAAACCAGCAAGACGAGCAGCTCGGGTTCTTCTTTCACCAGCAACTAATTCATAACCTTTTATGCTTTTTTTGACAATTATTGGTTGAATTACCCCATGCTCTTTGATGGAATTAGCTAGTTCTTCTAATGAATCATTATCAAATATAACCCGAGGTTGATATGGATTACTTCTAATTTCATCTAATGGTATTTCTGTTATACCTCCACTTTTTTTCTCTTCAGCAATTATTTCTTTTTCAAAGTTGTCAAAATTAATTACTTCATTAGAAAATAATTGTTCTAACCCTTTCCCTAAAGCTTTTTTCTTATTAGTTTCCGTCACGGTTAATCACTTCCTTTGCTAAATTAGCATATGCTTGGGTAGCTTTGCTTTTAGGATCATATTCATTAATAGGCTTGCCATGAGATGGAGCTTCTACTAATCTTACTAAGCGAGGAATTATGGTGTTAAATACTTTATCTTTAAAGTATTTTCTTACTTCTTCAATTACTTCTAAGCCTATAATAGTTCGACCATCTAACATTGTTAATAAGACACCTTCAATGCGAAGATTAGGATTCATGCTAGATTGAACCATAATAATGGAATTAAGTAATTGAGTGATTCCTTCAAGGGCAAAAAATTCACATTGAACGGGAATTATTACGGAATCACTAGCAACTAAAGCATTCATAGTAGCAAGTCCTAATGCTGGTTGACAATCTATAATAATATAATCATAACTATCTTTTATATTTTCAATGGCTATTCTTAATTGTTCATTTTGGTGAAATTCAGGATCTTCAAGCATTTTTTTAACAAATTCAACATCTACACCTGCTAAATTAATAGTAGATGGTAAAATTGAAAGATTTTTAAATTTAGTTTTTTTTATGGCATCTTTTATAGGACAAATACCCGCCATAACTTCATATATATCATGATTATAATCCCCATTTGAAAAACCTAAACCTGTGGTTGCATTTCGTTGAGGATCTAAATCTATTAATAATGTTTTTTTACCTTCTACTCCTAAAGCGGCGGCTAAATTAATGCTCGTTGTTGTTTTTCCGACTCCACCTTTTTGATTAACTAATGAAATAACTTTTGCCATTTAACTACACCTCTTTATAAATTATTAGATAACTAAAAATATTTTAACATATTATTTTAATTTTGTCTTTAAATTTTAGAATAATTTAAAATTATTTTTTTATCATTTTAATTTATTAAGATTTTTAGCTTTATTTTTAACTATATTTTTTATTAAAAATATTAAAAAAAATAAATTAAAAATTTTTCTTATATATAATATATCATTTTTTATTTAAACACTTTACAAAATATATTTAAAGTGATATTATTAATTTAAGCAAGGTACTTATCTAGTACTTGCCACGTTGGCAAGCACTAATCCATTGGATTTAGTGCTTTTTTTTATTTTACCAAAACCCCCTGATGGATTAACCTAAGCTAATCCAAAGATAATTAATAAAATAATTATCATTATAAGTATAAATATTAATATATCTTGTAACAAGATAATCATACTTTTACTCATATTGACCACTCCTTTACTAATCAGATTAATAAATAAGTGGCAAGCACTATAGATGTTCCCTTGCATAAAGAAAGATAACATATAAAAAACATTTTGGTCAAGTAAAAATTTAATTTGACCACACTTTTTTAAGATTAGCGACTAAAACCAACAAAATACGACATTTAAATCACTTAAAAAGAACAACAATTAATATTAAAAGTTGTTCTATTTTTGCCCCTATATATTAAAAAGTAAAAAATAAAAATATCATATTATTATAAATAAATTAAAATGTTTATTAAAAAGCTATAGAGGCAAGGTATTTTTTATTTTAAAATTTAAGAAACTGTATATGGCGAACTTGTTGTTCCTGAACCTGATAAAGTTATATCAGCCTTCAGATTTATTACTGGGCGCACACCATTAGCGACGCTCACGCCGTGGTTGCCGAAGTCGCCATAGGTAAACACGCCGAACACGCGAGCATAAGTGCCGTCAAAGTAACCAGGAGACATGGTCCAATAAATCTGATTTGTACATAAATAATAACTTGTATTAATAGTTCCATTTACTCCTCCGGCAAACGCTACTTCATCTGCTGTTATTAATCCTATTGGATATTGTAACGCTTTATTTCCTTCACTTGCTTTATTTGTTGTATACAAATTATTTTCTTTATATGTACATTTGAATGTTGGATTGTTTTTATTTACTAATCTTACATATGCTCCATAATATGTTACTGTTTTTCCATATCCACCTTCCTTTGCTGGCGTTCCACTACTGATTGTACTACTTCTATCTCCACAGAACCCTGCATCATCACTTAGATATGTTGCTTCATCTGTTAGATTAGCATTATACCATTCATCTAATACTGTTTTTACATTACTATTAGATTTTGTCCCTGATCCTGATATATTATGTGCACTATTATAATCAGTTGATGCTGTTCCTTTATCTTTATTAAACATATATCCTACAAATTTATTATCTTTATAACAATATGTATCTGCTTTTTCTCCAGCACATGTACTTTTTGACCCCGTTGGAGCAAATCCTGTAGTTCCACTACTTAATTGAGTTCCTGTTCCTGTGGTATTTGGTGCACTACTTCCTGTTCCTGCATATATCATTCTTAC
>CANQMC010000041.1 GCA_947624855.1 uncultured Bacilli bacterium
TTTTTTAAATAATTTAGCAATTTAAAAAAGTATTTTTTTATTAAAGATAATAAATAAGTTGTTATAAATATTGTTAAAACAGTTATTAAATAAAATTTAAGATAGTCTAATGGTTCATGAATATAATTTTTGATAAATGGATAAATTATTTGATCAACTATCCAAGAAAACAAATACATATCTAATGACAAGGTAGAAATACTTTGAGTAATTTTTTGTAAAGGTTTTTTAGAACATTTTATATCATAAACGAGTAAAAATAAAGTTGTTGATATTATAATTGTAAAAAGATTATTATATCCTCCAATAAAACTACGATTTAAAATATTATTATAACTATTTATATAAGTAATTATAGTTTGAATTGAAATAAAAATTAAAAAAATTATTGCTAATTTTGATTTCTTTATTTTTGGTTGATATTCACTTATATAAGAGCCTATAAAATAATATAAAATTGGATAAATTATATCCCAATAATTAGGTACTATCTCTAAGTTTAACCCCCCCCCCAAGCTAATTTTATTAATTAAAGGTGAAAAACCTATTATAATAATAAGAGTCATTATTAAATATTTTTTGTTTTGTTTAGTTTTTAAATTATCATATAAAATATTTAAAAATGGTATTAGAAAAAATAAACCTATATACATTTCAATATACCAAGCATATCCATCAGCAGAAAAATTACCAATTGTTATTAAGCTTTTTAAAAGGGTTATATCTTGATGTAAATAAAATTTTCTAAATAATATACATATTATAGAAATAAATACATAGCTGATAATAATAGGAATTATGCTTTTATAATGATTTTTATTAATTTGTTTTTTTCGCTTTAAATAACCTGTTAATAAAAGGAATAATGGAACTGAACAATAAAATGTCCATCTTAAAAATAAAGATACAAACATTCCTTCGCCTATAACTTTATGAGAATAAAAGCCAATATTTAAAAAGAAATGTACAGAAATTACAAAAAATATTGCTATACATCTCGTTAAATCTAAACCAAAGTTTCTTTCTTTCATGATGCACCTACTTCTTTTTATGTTCAAATAAAATATTTGTTTTTAATACTAAGAATAAAAATAAAATCATTAAAATAATATATAAAATTATTGCTATTTTATCATTACCTAAAACATATAAAATTGATATAGCACTAAATATGATGTTTATTACATAAATAATTAATACTGTTTTCATTGGTGATGAAGTCATTCTAAGTAATTGATGATGTAAATGATCTTTATCGGGAGTAAATATTGTTTCTTTTTTTAATATTCTTCTAAAAATAGCTAAAATAGTATCTAATAATGGTATAAATAATATTATTATTGGGATGATAATAGATGTAATCGTGGCTACTTTATATCCTAGTAATGCAATGATGGATATCATAAAGCCTAAAAACATACTGCCAGTGTCACCCATAAAAACTTTAGCAGGTGGGAAATTATGAACTAAGAAACCTAATGTACTTCCTAACATTATTAAAGCTAATATTACATCTAAACCACCTAAACGATTTAATATAAAACCTAATATAGCAATAGTTAAGAAATAAATAGAACTTGTCCCAGCGGCTAAACCATCTAAACCATCTATTAAATTTATGGCATTAATAATAGCTACAATAAAAATTATAGAAAGTGTAATATTTATCCAGGTAGGAAAAGTTAGATGCATTCCTAATAAGGTAAGATTATTAAAATAAAGTTTACCATAAATTACAACGATTGAAGCCGCTATAAATTGACCTAATAATTTATAATGGGCTTTTAAAGGTTTAACATCATCTAATATTCCTAATAATATTATGATAAAACCTCCGATTAAAACACTAATCATTTGCAGTGATATAGTTCCATATATAATATAACCAATTATAAAAGCTAAAAATATTCCTAAGCCTCCTAAACGAGGTATTGGTATTTTATGAATTTTTCGACCATTAGGAATATCCATAGCATTTATATGAATAGCAATTTTTTTAGATAAAAACACTAAAAGAAAACTGGCAATAAAAGTTACTAAAACTATTAAGTATACATTAAATCCATTTACTTCTAAATTCATTATTACCACCTATCTATTAATATTATAACAAATATTTAGTTAGTTATAAAGCTATTTGATTTATTATCTAAAATAATTTATAAAACTATATGGAAGTCTTGCTATATGTATTGTAATTAATGATATTATTAATTTTTTTATTTCTTCATAAGGCTCTATTAAATGTTCTTTTCCAGCAAAAGAATAAAATTCTTCAATATAATTCATACTTTGATATGATGCTCTTAAAATATAAACTTCTAATATGAAAGCAAGAATAAAGAGTATAAAACCAAATAAAATTATATTAGAATTATTTAGAAAAGCTCCTAGAATAATCATTATATAAGAGGCCATTATTAAAAAAGCTGTAATTTTTCGTTTTTTAGTTATTTTTAGTTTATCATCATCTACTTCTAAAGCTATATTTAAGGCAATAGCGGCAGCATAAATAGATGTTCCATCAAATACTTCAGGAGATAATTTGATAACATTTCGTTCATAATTATAATGATCTAAAAAGCGACCTTTTTTCTTGATTATGTGAGTTTCTTTTTGATATTTATCTACTATTTTTTTAGCTACTTCAAAGCCGGATAATTTGGTTTTATTTTCTAATTTTATTAAATCTTTATATACTTTTAAATAACTAACATTAAGTATTAAAATAAATAGAATTACTAAAAGAAATATTATTTCAATTATTATATTCATTTTTGCACCTCATAAGTTGTTCCTTCACGAGTATCTTTAAGGATAATTCCTTGATTCAAAAGATATTCACGAATTTTATCAGCTGTTGCATAATCTTTATTTTTTTTAGCTTCATTTCTTTTATTTATCATGTCTTTAATTGAAGCATCATCTACTTCTTCGGTTACTTCAGGTTTAGTTAAATCTAAAGATAATACTTGATCGAAATATTTAATTATTTCTTTTTTGGTTAAATCATTAGTATTACTTTTTAAAACTTCATAAATTAAAGTTAGAGCATTTGCAGTATTTAAATCATCACTTAAACATTCTTTAAATTTGGTAATATATTCATCATAAATAGATTGATCTATTTTATCAGTTTCTTGTAAATTTAAAACTTTATTTTTTAATTTTTTATATGCTGTTTCAGCTCCTTTTAAAGAATCAAAACTAAAAGTCAATTGATTACGATAATGACTTTGTAAAACCATAAAACGATAACTTAAAGGATTATAGCCTTCTTCTTCTAAAGTACTTACAGTTAAAATATGACCTTTGGATTTACTCATTTTACCTGTAGTGTCATTTAAGTGTTCACCGTGGACCCAATATTTACACCATTTATGATTAATATAACTTTCGGATTGGGCTATTTCATTCGTGTGATGAGGAAATATATTATCAACTCCTCCACAGTGAATATCAATATATTCGCCTAAATATTTTAAAGAGATGCCAGAACATTCAATATGCCAACCAGGATAACCTATTCCCCATGGACTTTCCCATTTTAATTCTTGATCTTCAAATTTAGATTTAGTAAACCATAAAACAAAGTCTGTTTTATTTTTTTTGTTTGTGTCTTCTTCTACTGTATCACGAACTCCACTTATTAATTCTTCTTTTACATGGTTACTTAAACGATAATAATTAGTTAATTTTGAAGTATCAAAATAAATATTTCCTCCTTGTTCATAAGCATAACCATCTTTTAAAAGTTTGGTAATTATTTTAATGTATTCATCTATATTTTCAGTGGCAGGACTTATAATATCTGGTTTTTTAATATTTAATTTTTCAGTATCTTTAAAGAAAGCTTCTGTATAATATTTAGCTATATCTAAAACACTTTTGTGCTCTTTTTTAGCACTTTTAACCATTTTATCTTCACCTGTGTCAGCATCACTACTTAAATGACCAACATCAGTGATATTCATAACTCTTGTAACATTATAACCTAGTAATCTTAAAGTTTTTTCTAGAATATCTTCCATTATATATGTTCTTAAATTACCAATGTGGGCATAATTATAAACAGTTGGACCACATGTATACATTTTAACTGTATTTTCTTCCCATGGAATAAATTCTTCAATCTTTTTGGTTTCTGTGTTATATAATTTCATTTCGATCACCTTATTTATATTATATTATAAAGTTATAAACTTGAAAAGTAAAAGTTTTAAAATATTAAAAAAAACGACTTAGTCGCTTATTTTAAGAATAATATTAATGAAATTATAAAGAAAACAAAACCTAATATTAAAGTTAGACGGCTTATAAATAATTCAAAACCTCTTTCTTTCATATTTTGGAATAAGGCTTCATTTCCTCCAGTTATAACTTGACCAGCATCACTTGCTTTATTTCCTTGAAGTAAAACAATCGCTATAAGTAAAACTGATACTATTAATAAAAGTGTTTCTAACATTATAATCATTCCTTTTCGTTCGTGATATATTATATCATATATTTGATAATTTGTACAATAATTTTGTTAAATTTCTGAATAATCTTCTTTTTTTAAATTAGGTTCATATTCATTTATTACTAAACTAGTCGTAGTTAGAAGCATACTTGCAATAGATACAGCGTTTTTTAAAGAATTAATTATTATTTCTTTAGTATCAGTAATAGATGTATTATTTATTGATTCATAAGTGTTGGTCATGACATTATAAAGACTATGATAATTATTTTTAATGATATTTTCAATAATATTTTGGGAATTTAAACCAGCATTAATAAGTATTTGAGTTAAAGGTTTAGTTAAAGCTTCTTTTAAAACTTCATCACCTTTAGTTTTGATTTGGAAATTATTACTTATTTCATGTAATATTAGGCCACTTCCAGGTAATATTCCTTTTTGAGCACTTTTTAAAGCACATAATGCATCATCAAAACGCATTTTCTTTTCTCTTCTTTCAGTTGTAGTCCAAGCACCTACATATATATTTATTATACCTTTATTTAACATGCCTATTCTTTTTAAATTGTTATCAGATGGATCTTTTTCTAATAATTTTATTTTGTTTGTAATATTAAAGTTGGGTGTAAAAGTTATTTTGGTATTTTCTTTATTAATAGTTATATTTGTTATTTTTCCTAAATCTTTAAATGTTAAATTTTCAAAATTATAATATATTTTAGTATTACTTATTAATGCAATATCTGATAAGATTTTTAATTCTTCATCACCATATCCTGGGGATTTTAAAAGAATTATTTTTAAATTATTTTCTAAATACATATTTATAATTTCATTTATAAAACTATTATCATAATCTTTAGCAATTATTATAAGAGGTTTTTCTTGTTCATATACTTCATTAATTAAATTACTTATTTCTTCTAAATAATTTATAGTATTTGGAGTTATTAAAATAGAAGTATTAGAAAATTCAATAATATCTTCTTTTAAAAAATAAGGTGAGGCTAAAATTGTTTCAAATATGTATCCTTCTAAATAACTTGATATAGTTTTTTCACTTGCACTTTCTTTAATAAAAATATTATTAACACCTACTTTTTGATAGGCTTTTATCAAGATATTACCAATTTCTTCATTATTCGCGGCGATTGAAGTTACTCTTTTTAATGATTTAAGTGTAGGTTTTTTACTTTTATTTTTAATAATATTTAAAATATTATTAGTAGTATTTTCTAATTCTTGTTTTAATATTATGGGATTATAACCTTCTTCAATTATTTTTGCTCCTTTTTGATATATACTTTCTAATAATACTAATGTAGTAGTTGTTCCATCTCCTACTGTTTCATTAGTTTTAATTGAAGCTTCTTTGGCTAATTCTAATATAGTGTTAATTATACGATTATCACTTTCAATATTAGATGCTATAGTTACTCCATCATTGGTAATAAAAGGACTAAAGTCAGAATGATCAATTATTATATTGGTGCCTTTGGGTCCCAATGTTGTTTTTACTGTGCCACATAAAAGATTTATAGCTTCTTCTATATATGTTTTTAACTTATTTCCACTTATTATTTGTTTCATTTTCTTCCCTCATTTCAATTATATTTTTCCAATACTTTTTAGGCATAAAATTAAGTCGACATTTTAGATTAGTTCTTTCTTTAATTCCAATTGTTTCATAAAAAGTACACCATAAATCTTCATAGTCTTCTTCTTCAATAGATAGTTTTGGGAATATATCTATTTTTTTAGTGTCTATTAATAATATATCCTTTTTATCGTAAATCATTGCTATATATCTTTTTTTATCATGAATTATCCAATTTTCATTAGCTAATCTTCGTTTAAAATGCATACTTAATATTTCAATAACATTATTTGTTGGTTCAATTTCACCATATAAAATATTGTTTTTTAATTCTTTAAATCGTAAGAATCCTTTAAGTTTATGAGCTTCATTTCCAACATATTTACTTATTCTTAATGCTTCACTTACACATTTTAAATTACGCATATTTAAAACTTTCTTATTATATTTTAATGCATTTAAGCAAACATAATAAATAATTAATTCTTTATTTTCATTATTTGATAAATAAACATAATAAATTGTTTTTAAAAAATAATTTCCCCATTTAGTTTGAAAATAATTTAAAATATTTTCATTATTTTCTAAATTTAATATTACTCGTTCTTCTAATAAATTAGGTTCATATGTATTATCTTTTATATTATCTGGTTTTACTTCTTTTTTTATTAAATTCATTATTAGTGTTAGAAGATTTATAAAATTAGAATTATAAATATATATTTTATTCATTAAATAAACTCATTTGATATATATTTTGGTTAGTTTTTGGTTTATCTTCTAATACTAAATTGCTTTCAATAAAATCTTTTTTAAATAATTCGGGTGATATAAAATATTGATGATTGCAGGTAATAAAATATTTTGCTCTTTTTAAAACTACTCCCATTTTCTTTAAATCTTTATATGTTATTTTAAAATATTTGCGAGAATTAATAATTCTTTTAGCGGATGTTACACCAATACCAGGAACTTTTAGTAATTTATAATAATTTGCTTCATTTATTTCTATAGGAAATTCTTCTAAATGTCTTAAAGCATAATCGGCTTTAGGATCAATTAATAAATTAAAGTTAGGATTATCTTTATCTAATAAATTTTCTACTTTAAAACCATAATATCTAAGTAACCAATCTGCTTGATATAATCTATTTTCTCTTTTTAATGGTGGGGTTTTTAAAGTTGGTAATAATTTATCTTTATTGATAGGAATATAAGCAGAATAAAATACTCTTTTTAAATGATGTTGTTGATACATATTACTACTTTTGGTCATTATATCTAAATCGGTATCTGAACTTGCTCCAATTATCATTTGAGTACTAGATCCTGCAGGGGCAAATTGTTTATTATGGTTAGTACTAATATAATTTAATATTTTATTTATATTGTTACTATTTTTGTTGGGCGCTAATAACTTTAAACTATTTTCGGTAGGTAATTCTATATTAGTACTTAATCTATCTACTAAATTTCCTAACTTTTTAATTAATATTTCACTTGATCCAGGTATTGCTTTAGCATGAATATAACCATTAAATTTATATTTATTTCTTAATAAACTTATTGTTTCAATTAATAGATTCATAGTATAATCAGGACTTTTTATAATTCCAGAACTTAAAAATAAACCCTCAATATAATTTCGTTTATAAAAATTTATAGTTATATTACATATTTCTTCTGGTGTAAATATAGCCCTTTTAATATTATTACTTTTACGATTTAAACAATATTTACAATCAAATATACAACAGTTGGTCAATAATATTTTTAATAAAGAAATACATCTTCCATCACTAGCAAATGAATGACAAATTCCTGAATAAGAAGCATTCCCCATTCCATTTTTATTAGCTCTTTTACTACCACTTGATGAACATGATGCATCATATTTGGCACTGTCAGATAAAATAATTAATTTTTCTTTAAGATTCATGTAAATCACCTATAAAAATTATAGCAACATTTGTACGTTTTGTAAACATTTATTCGTCTAAATTATTTGGTAATTTTTAGTATATAAAAACTAGTAAATAAATACTAGTCTTACTTGCCTCTATATAAATTTGAAACATTAATAAAATAATAGAAATATATTAGAAAAATATATAAAATAAATATAATAATAAACAATAAATGTTTGATTGGATAAGCTATAGAGGCAAGTTATTTTTTATTTTAAAATTTAAGAAACTGTATATGGTGATGTAGTAGTTCCTGAACCTGATAAAGTAACAGTCGATTTTAGATTTATTACTGGGCGAAATCCATATGATGACATAGCCACTGAATAATTACTAAGTACACCCGTTTGATGCATACACATGATACTTGCAGGACTACCATTAAATAACGAAGGAGTCATAGTCCAATAATATTTTCCTGTATATAAATAAAAATCTTGATTACTGTTGGAAGTAAATAGCCCTCCAGCAAACACCACTTCATCTGCACTTATCATTCCAACTGGATATTTTAATGCTTTATTTCCTTGTGTTGCATTACTTGTTGTATACAAATCGTTACTATTAGCGCATCTATATGTTGGCATTTTATTTGTTTCTAATCTATATTTCCCTCCATAATATGTTATCTCTTTTCCAATCCCTCCTGTATTATTTGGCGCTCCACCTTCAGTTGTAGTACTTGTTCTATCTCCACAAAAACCGGCATTACCATCTATATATGTATTTTGTAAATTAACCAAATTCGTACTTTCATACCATTTATCTATTTGATCTTTTGCATTACTATTTGTACTACTACTTGTAATTGTTGTTCTTACATGATATTGACTTTCAGTTGATGATTGGCTAATCGTTCCATTGAACATATAACCTACAAATTTATTATCGTTATAACAATATGTTCCACTAGAACCTTGACTACCTGCACATGAAGAACTACCTCTTATTGGACCAAAACCTTGTTTTAATATAGCATTTGTATTATCCCCACTTGTTTGTGGACTTCCCACTCCAGAAAATATCATTCGGATTGAGCTATCTCCATTTATTCTGATTATTCGCCAATATATATCATCACTTCCTACTTTTCCAAATTTTACCCAATTATCAGTTGGATTCCCTGCATAATAATATACTTCTTTGTTAAAATCATCATATTGACTGCTATTTGCTGATTTATATATTGTTCCAGTTTTATCTCCTGATAATGTTGTACTAAAATCTGTTCTTGTTTCTATTTTTTTATTTGTCATTATTGTTTCACATGCTGGGCCTGCACAATTATATTCTTTTTTATCAAAGTATAAATAACATTTATCTTCTTTTAATAAATTTGCTATTGTATGATTTCCATCTATTGTTTTTAATATTGCTTCTGTATCTTTTTCTTGTTTATTTGAATCTTTATAGCATCCACTTTTTTCTTCGTTTATAACATAATTGCCTTGAGGCATTCTATTTATTTCTTCATAATCACCACTATCTTTTTTATACATTGCCATTATCTTAAAATCATATTTCTTTATATGCACTTCTCCTTCGGCAAATGGTATTACTTCTTCATATGTATAATTGGCTTTAGAACCTTTTAATATTATTACACTTCCTATGGCTACTATTACTACTAATCCTATAAATATTTTTTTAAAATTTAAACTTTTATGTAGAGTCTCAAATTTTATTTTTTCTTTTTTCATAATATCTCTCCATTCTATGTGATAATTATCTAATATCAACTACGTTAGATTTTTATCATTTATAGTTAAATTATAAACTAAGTAAATGTAAAATGTCAATATAAATATCATTATTTTATGCATTTTTGCAAATTTATTATAATTACATGAGACAATGATTTTGGTGATATTATGTATAGTGAAAATTTAAAATTATTAAGAGAAAGAAATGGTTTAACTCAAAAATCTATAGCTAATTTAATTGGTATACAAAGAGGACCTTATAGTCAATATGAATTAGAATATATAATAATTCCTCTTAAGCATTTAAATACTATATGTAATTATTTTAATGTTTCTTTAGATTATATATTTAATTTTACAAAATCAAAACAACATAAAAATTGTATTAAAGATATAAATAAAAAATTAAGTGGTCAGAGAATTAAAGAATTAAGAACTAAAAATAATTTAAAACAAATTGAATTAGCTGAATTTTTAAATGTAGGTCAATCAACTATAGCGGAAATAGAACGTGGAACTAATATAATTGCTACTCCATTTTTATATTCAATATGTAAAAAATATAAAATATCTGCTGATTATTTACTTGGTAGAATTGATAAAAATATTACTTTTGATAAAAATGGA
>CANQMC010000042.1 GCA_947624855.1 uncultured Bacilli bacterium
TATTCAAAATAATCAACTTTGGCACTCCAAAGACTGGCCCATGAATTACGATATAATTTACTTTTATTTTCACTTAAAATAAGACTATTATTAATTTTAATAATATCAGTTATATCATATTCTTCATGAATATTTCCATGAGGTTTTAATAAAATATAATTTTCATTATAAACATTAGTTATTATATTTCCATATCTATTTAAAAGCATATCATGAACCATTATGCCTCTTTTTTTTAATTCATCAGAAACTGTGATTAAATCTTTTAATTCACTAATTTCTCTTTTTAAAGGAACAAAATAAAAAAATTCGTTATTATAAATAAAGCGATATGTATATCCCCATTTTTCTACTTCAGAAATATTTAAATTATAATAAAAATTTATGCTCTCTTTCATACTTAAATATATGAAAAAACTGATGTTTATATAACACCAGTTTGATTATTTGGATTAGTTGGCATAAAATTATTTATATCCATGACTTTTTGAGCATTATCATGAGCTATATTGGCTACAGTTTCTTTAGCCGCGGCATTTTTAAGTTTTTCTTCTATTTCTATTTCTTTTTGTTTTATTTCTTGTTCTCTCTTAGTTAAATCATCAGCGATTTTTTGATATTTAGATACTAAAGCATCAAACATATTTTCACAAGCTTTTAAGAAAGTTTCTTTGTCAGATGTATAATCATTTGGTGGAGTAACATTTGGAGTGGCTGGGGCCTCAGGTGCTTGTGGTGCAATAGTTGGAGCTTCAACTTTAGGTGGTTCACTTACTGGTGGAGCTGGTTCTACTACAGGAGCAACTGGCTCAGGTGGAGTTACAGGTTCCACTGGGGGAACATTAGCAGGAATTGGTGAATCTAATTCTGGAGGCGCTACAGGGGTAGTAGTTTCAGTAGTATTACTTGGAACATCATTGCTAGGTAATACTGGTTCTACCGGAGCAGGAGCATTTAAATTATCAGGTGTTTCCTCGACTAAATCTAAAGCTGGTACTTCGGTTGGTGTTTCACTCACCTCTATAGGTTGATAACGACTTTTTAAAATATCAAATGAAGCTTGAGGCAACGTTAAAGATGAATAAAAAGCTTCATCGCCATTTAAATTATCTTCTATTTTTACATATTCAAAATTAGCTCCATTTATAATTCCTTTTAAATAATTTTTAACATTTTGCCATTCAGAAGATGTATTATCGATCTTTTCTAATTTATTGTTATTTAAATAACTTATATATATAATTGGTAATCCCATTGAACCAACTTTTTCTCCATCAAAAACAATATAAGTATTATTTTCGACTTTAAAAGCGGTTAATAATTCTAAATTTTCACTACTTCCTGTAGGTTTTGTAACATTAATTTTCACCAGTAAATCCTTCTTTCTATTCTTTATATATTATATCAGATTATTTATTTTAATTCAACATTTATTCTTTTATTTCGCTAATCATAAACCATTTACAACCATAAGCACAGTTATTTTCAATATATTCATTAACAGTATCAACATCATTATATGGTTTAAAATTTTTATTTGTTTTACTATTAAAACCTTTTAAACGTAATTTACCATAAGCAATATCACCGACAATATAATCAAAATCATCAAAATAATCTGTTAATTTTTCAGTTAAATCTTCGATGTTTAAAGCATCTTTATGATTTTGTAATACTTGATATTTTTTATTATTTACTTCAATAGTTTCCATAAAACCTCCTATAAACTGAAAAACAAAACTACCAAAATTGAAATTGTAGTTACTATAACACTCATAAGTAGTAAAATATCGACATAACCATTTCCTGTAGTAACTTTATTAATACCAAATTTTTTAAAATAGTCCACTGCTTCATTTAATTTGGTATCACGATTTGGTTTTTCAGCATCAATATCAAAATAATCATAAGCATCTTTGGTAGCCTTAGCAATATCTTCATTATCCATGTTTTCTAAATTAGTTAATCCTATTCCCATAATATTTAAAGCATCTAAATTAATTTTATCACTGATAGTTTTACTAAATTCTCTTGTTATTTCAACATCATTTAATTTAGAGTAATAATATTTTTCAATTGTATTAGGATCTATTTCCATTAAATAAGTATAGGATAAACGATAAGGATTTTTAGTATGTGTAGTATAAGCTAATTCTAAAAATTCCTCTTCTTCATTAAATGAAACAGATACTGTTTTCTTTTTCATCGTAAACATATCTATTAAATATTTTAAAGTACTTAGAAAATAAGGATTACTTTTTTTAATTGGTTGTTTTTCATTTTGAATTTCATATAAATAATAATTTAAAAATTCTTCTTTAAATAAAGTAATATCACTTTTTTTCATTCCATATTTGGTTAAATTATTTATAAAAAGAACATTATCTTTTAAATAATATGAATTTAAAATATCTAATCGGCCATATATAAGCACTAATATTCTGATGGTGATAACTAAGAAAGAATTATATACTAATCCCGATGAATTATTTATATTAGATAAATAAGTTTTGATAGCTTTATCAATAGCTTCATTTACAAAGTATTCTTCTTTCATATTATTCACCTCATCTATTATAACATAATTTTTAGGAAGAAACAATTATCAAATAATGTCAAACGCCTTTACATTTAATTAACATAATAAAAGCACTTAACCTTTTAGGCTTAAAGCCGGACGAGAGTTTGGAACAGGTTAAGTGCGTTTACCCAGAATAATCTGAGCAATATAATTTTATATTTACTCTCAGTAATAGTCAAGATGTTATGTCTAAAAAATTTGTTTTTTTGATTATTTTGATATTTATAGGCGTTTAAACTCACAAAAATTAAATTTTAGACTACTTTATAGTAGGTGATTAATATGTATCATAATCGTAATTTTGGAGGTGGCTTTTTTACAATTTTAGCAATTTTTTGTTTATCTATATTAATCTTTTATCAAATTATTATTACTTTAATATTGCCTCTTAGATTTAATTTATTTATTTTATTAATTGAAACTTTTTTATTATTTTATTTATTATTTAGAATTATTTATCCGCGGAGGTAAAATGAATTATCAATTTTTCAGTTTTAAAAATATAATCTAAATCTTGGCGGATTTTTTTAGTTACTTTTAACTCTTCCCCTTCTAATTTTATAGTAGGAGGTATACTTAAAACAATAAATAAAAGTTGTTTTTCTTGATCAGTTAAGGGATAATGAGTAAAATATTTATTAAAAATAGGTTCAAATTCTAAATTCATATATTCTTTTTGATAGAATGTTATTAAATCTAAGATGGGAGTATCAATTTTGGCTTTTTCCCAACTTATTAAATAACCTTTAGTATTTTTTATAAAATGATCAGTTTCTAAATTATTATGAATAAAAGCTACTCGATTTTTTAAATCATTTTTAGCTTTATCATACCAATCATCTAATTCATCAGTAGCATACATTATGGCAGCATATATTTTATAAATATTTCTTAATAATAGATAATGACTGGGACTGGGCATTATTTCTTCAATTAATATATTATATAAATTATCATAATAATTAGTAGCATATTCTAAATTATTTTTTAAATTTTCATATATTTCTTTATATTTATCTTCGGTTATTTCTTTATAATAAGTTGTTTTATTATGGAGTAATGCTACTACTTCGATCATATCTAAAGCTTTTTGCTCTTTAGGCATTTTTACTTCATCAATGTATTCAAAAATATTAACATCATTACGATTATTCTTTTTTAAATTTGGAAAATAATCAAAGTTACGACTTTTTAAATAATTAAATGCTTCTTTTATTTTATCATTTTCTTTTTCTTTTATAACATAAGAACCACTGGTTGATTCAATAATAGTTACACCCTTTTTTTTGGTATAGCGGTAAGGTTTATATTCGCTTTTTAAAGCTTCTAAAGCATTATTCATCTTTATCAGGAATTATTAATTTATCACCCGATGTTACTTCGGTTAAATCATTATATTCCGATAAAATATTCATATTGGAATTATACATTGAACAAATGGTTTCAACAGTTTCACCATCACTTACCATGTGAATATGATAGGTTGCATATTCTTGATCATTTTTTTCAATACTATTTATTATTGTTTCTTGATTTTTTTCGGTTATAATTTCTTCTTTAACTTCTTTTTCAGGTTCAGGAACTTCATTTATTTTATTTGTTTCTTCTAATATTAATGAATTATCCATTTCAATATTAGGTTTTTCAAATAATTCTAAAGGATTATTTCTTTCTTCTTCCTCTTTGATTATTTCTTTTTGGCTGGCGATAACACTAAAATCAATATTTACTCTTAAAATAGAATCATTAACTATTTCATAAGTAAAATCTTCAATCATAAATTCAATAGTTTCTTTGTCAATATCTTCATTTAAAGCTATTTCAAAAGGTAAAGAATAGGAAAATAATTCTTTATTAACACTTACTTCATGGCTTTTAAAATCACCGGATACAATAAAGTTTCCTTTTAAAGTATCTTCTTCGACATTAATCTCGTGCTCTAAACTAATACTAGTTATTTCATAAAGCTTTTTTTCAAAATCAATATCTTTTGTAAAAGGTATTTTACAGTTCATTTTCAATCATCTCCTAAAAAATTTTATTCTTTTTCTTTTTAAATATACCAAAACAAACATAAATAAATTGACTTTTAGCATAGATTATAGTAAAATTTTAGAAGAAACAAATTTGGAGGTGGCAAAATGGCAAAAAAAGTTACAACTAAAAAACCTTTATCAGGTAATAAAAGAAGTCATGCTTTAAACGCAACAAAAACAAAACAAAAACCTAATATTCAAAAAAAGACTATTAATGGAAATAAAGTTAGAATCAGTGCTAGAGAAGCTAGAACAATGGAAAAGTAACAGTTTATGTTATTTTTTTTATCATAATTTTTTAAATAATAATTATAATATTATTAGGTGATTATTTTGACATTAAAAAAATGGAAAATTATAAGTGCTTTGGGAATATTTTTACTCAGTAGTTTATTTCACTTTATATATGTTTGGTTTCCTAATTTTTTTACTTCTTTAATATTTCCAGTTAATGAAAGTATTTGGGAACATAATAAAATTATTATTGGAGGTTTTTTAGTATTTGCTTTAATTGAAAAATTGTATTATAAAAAAAGAAAGAATGCATTATTTGCAGGTTTCATTTCTTCAATATTTTGTGCTTTATTAGTAATGGTAATTTTTACTCCTGTTTACTTTTTAATTTTAAAAACTCAAGATAATATTTTTGTTACTTTTATAATATTCTTTATAGCAATTTTAATTAGTGAATATGTGAATTATAAATTACTTTTAAAAGATTATAATCCTATTTTAGAAAAAATAGCGGTTATAGGTTTTATTTTAGTATTTATTATTAATGCTATTTTAACTTATAATCCCCTTCCAATTGGAATATTTTATGATTATAACAAAAATATTTATGGTATAGGTTAGCCTATATCTTTTTCTTCTTTAAATAATATAATGTACTTATAAATATTATTAGGAAAGGTAATGTATTATTTTCTTTTAAAGTATCAGGAACAGTTATTTTTAAACGATTATTTGTTAATGTTTGCTCGATTATTTCGCCTTCTTTAGTAATGCTAAAATATATCTTTTCAGGATTTAATTCATAATTATCTAAAGTACTTATTTCTTTTAAATAATATTTTCCATATTTTAAATCAATACTAATAAAGCCATTTTGATCGGTAATTAAAGTAGTTATTAAATTATCATTTATATCATAAAGATTAAAGCTAACACCGGCTAGAGGTAAATTATTTTGATCTTTTTTATGAATTAAAAGTTTACCTTTTATCATTTCATTAGTTATATCTATTTTTTTTAATTCATTATTTGCTGTTAATTCAAAATAAATATTTTGATCATTTAATTTATAACCTGTTAGGCTTTCTATTTCTTGAAGATAAAATTTACCTAAATATAAATTATCAATAATTATTTTGCCATCTTTATTAGTAATACCCGAATAAATTAATTTATTTTGGTCTATGTCATAAATATTTATTTTAACTCCTTTTAAAGGTAAATTAGTATCTAAATCTTTTTTAGTTATTTCTAACTTTCCTTTAAATAAATAATTATTTAATGTTAAATCTTGAGAAATTATACTGGTATATTGATCTTTATAAGTTAAATTTATAATATATTCTTGGGAATTTAAAATATAACCTTCTTTAGTTTTTAATTCTTTTAAAATATATTTTCCTAATTTTAAATTATTAATATTTATTTTACCATTTATATCAGTTTCATATGTACCAATTAAATTATAATGTTCATCATATAAACCATATAAAATACCATCAAGAAAAATAGTTTCATATTTATAAGTATTATCGTTTAAAACAAGTTTTTCACCTAATTTAATAATATTTATATTTCCTTTTACTTCTTTATTTATAAATTCTAAAGGAAGATAATAACCTATATCTTTATCATATTTTAAAGAGGTAAATTCATTAATTGTAAATTCTAAGCCTTCTTTATTCCAAAGATAACCTTCGATTGGTTCATCTACTTCTTCTAGTTTATAATGACCAGGATATAAAATATTTGGAGTAATAAATTCCCCATTTTTATCGGTTTTAAAAGTACATATTTTAGTTTTATTAGGATAATTTTGATATTGGCATAGATATTCATTAGTATCTAAATCTTTTATTTTAAATTTAATATTAGCTAATTTTACTTTTTTTCCTAATTCATTTATTTTAATTACTTTTATTAAAGCTGTATATGGTTCATTCATTAAAGTTATATAAGAAAATTCTTCACTTTCTTCATTTACTTTAAAATCAATATCTTGGGCTAAGTGATAACCACTTACAGTTTTTGTTTGTCTTATAATATAATCATCATATACTAAAATAGTTTTAGCTTGAGCACTTTTATCAATAGTTAAAGTAGCAATTTTAGAATTGGTGGTTTTACTAATAATATCAAATGTAGCTCCAACTTCAGCAGATACCCCATTTTTAGTTAAATATGTTTTATTAATGACTAATGTCGTTTTATATATTTCATCTTTTAGGGTAAGTTTAATATCATTTTGATAATTATTTTGAGTAATATTAAAATTATAAGTTTTTGGATCTAATTTATAACCTTTGGGAGCACTTAATTCTTTAACATAATAATTGCCTAGAGGTAAGTCTTTTTGGGATTCGGCTTGGCAATTGGCATTAATTGTTAATTTGGTTACTAAACTTCCATTTTCTTTATAAACACCATAAATTGCTCCTTTTAAAGTGGCCGCTCCACGATTTAAACAAGTATTCGTATCAGCATCAACTTTAGTTAAAACAACTTTACCTAACATTGGTTTATCATATACAGTAAGATTTGCAGTGGTTTTGCTTTCGGTAATAGAAAAATAATGTTTTTCTGAATCTAATTCATAATTAAGACCGGCTTTATCTTCTAATAGATAATAATTGCCAATTGGTAAATTAGAATAACTACTGTTGCACTCATCATCAATTGTTAAACTATCAATATAAGTATCATCATCTTTATATAATTTATAAACAGCACCCTTTAAACTAGCATTTTCTCTAGTGGCACAAGTTTTAGTTAAACTATCTAATTTAGTTAAGTTTATTGACCCTCCAGTTACATTAAAAGATATAGTTTTAGTAACAGCATTAACTAAACCAGGAACAATTAAATTTTGACTTTCATTACTAGTATAAATTATAAAATTACTATCCCAACCTGTACTTTTTTTAACTAATTTAACTTGACTTTTTTCAGTATTTTTAGGAGTTATAATTAAATTATTTCCATTTATTTTAGCATCACAATTAGTACAACTTTCAACTTTAAAATTAGCTAAAACTTGGTTTTTATCACTAATCGTAGTACTAGTACCTAAACTTAATTTTTTATTTTCAAAACTTGGGGTTTTTAAATAATTAGTAATTAAATTATCTATCTCAGTCATTTTAGTTTTTATTTCATTTGGAGTGTTTATTTTATATTGATCAGGATCACTAGGATTATTTTTGCTAGTAAAACTATATTTATATTCTAAAGTATCCCAAATTAAAGCTTGAGTGGCTACAATCCATTCATTAGAATTATGAGAACTATAACCATATCCAAAATGAGCAATTAATGATATTTTTTCAATTTGATCTTTACTTATATTTAATTTAGAAGCATATTCTTCTAAACTTAAATTATTAAAACCTTCATAAGTAATTTCAGCATGAAAATTATGACCAGGTTCAATACAGTACGCTCTAGCACCACTTTTGGCAGTAAATTTTTCAAAGTCTCCCCATTTTAATTCTTCAGTAACATAATGATATGTACCAATAAAATCTTTAGTAAAAGTACTTGATAAAGCTTTTACTGTATGAATACTTAAAAGAAAACTCCCTATAGATAAGAGAGTTATAACTAATAATTTATAAATTTTTTGCATAACATTCTCCTTCTAATATAATTTTATTTAAAGAAAGAATGTTAATTATATTTTACTAAAAAAAGGAGAATATGTAAAGATTAAATTTAACTTGCTTTTTTTAAAACAACAAAACTTTCAATATGATAAGTATAACTAAACATATCTAATAATTTATAAGTAGTTATTTCATAATCTTTTAATTCTTTAATATTTTTAATTAAACTATTTATATTACAAGATATATAAATTATTTTTTGAGGTTTCGTTAAATTAATAAAATTAAGAGTATTTTTATCAATACCACTTCTTGGTGGATCAATAATTAAAGTATCAAAAGTTTTATTTAATTTATTTATAACTTTTTTAGTATCACCTAAAATAAATTTTATATTTTCTCTTTTATTTAATTTAGCATTTTTAATACCATCTAAAATGGCATTTTTAATTATTTCAACACTTATTACTTCTTGGGCTTTAGAGCTCGCTATGATAGCTAAAGTTCCTACACCACTATAAAGATCTAAAACAGTACTGTTAATATCAACAAAATCATTTATTAATTTAAAAAGTTCATTATTTATAAAAGAATTAACTTGAAAGAAAGCATCATAACTTACTTTAAATAAATAACCCCCTATTCTTTCATAAAAAAAGTTTTCACCATAAATAAGTTTATTATTATAAATAATTCCTATTAATTTAATTTCTTTTTTTAAATTTTCTATATTTATATTTTCTTTATCATTACTTTCAATAATTAATAATATTTCATCATTATAATTACTTCTTATAATAATATTTCCATTAGTTATATTTAATAATTTATAATTTTTAATAACTTTATTTATTGATTCTTTAGTTATTATGCAATTATTTATTTCTATTAAATTATGAGTTTTTTCTTCATAAAAACCTATTTTATTGTTTATTATTTTTAAATTTATTTTATTACGATAATAAAAATCATTATTATTTTTAATTATTTCTATTTCTTTATTATAATTTATTTTATTAATTTCTAATAATTCTTTTATTTTAATTATTTTATAATTTAATGTATCTTCATATTTATAATAAAGTAAATTACAACCTCCACATTTATTAAAATAGGGACATTTACTAGTAATTCTTTTAGAACTTGTTTTTAAATATTTAATTACTTTACCTTCTAAATATTTTTTGTTTTCTTTTGTTATTTCAATATCTACAATTTCATTTGGTAAAGCATTTGGAATAAATATTATTTTATTATTAAGATGAGCAATTCCTCGCCCATAATAATCAAGTTTTTCAATTAAAATATTTTGATACATAATATCACCAAAAATATATTATCATATTTTAAAGAATTTTACTATTTTAATTTATTAAAAAATAAAAGAACAGTTGAGTCCCTGTTCTTACTTGCCCCTATTTAAATTAAGGGGATGGTCATAGGAGCAAGTATTTATTAATTTGTACTTTTAATATACTATTATATTTTTAATTGGTCAAGTCATACAATATATAAAATTTATTTAAACACTTTACAAAGTAAATTTAAAGTGATATTATTAATTTAAGCAAAGTACTAATCTAGTACTTGCCACATTTGTAGCAAGCACTAATCCATTGGATTTAGTGCTTTTTTTATTTTACCAAAACCCCCTGATGGATTAACCTAAGCTAATCCAAAGATAATTAATAAAATAATTA
>CANQMC010000043.1 GCA_947624855.1 uncultured Bacilli bacterium
CAACAGGAACAATATATGAATCAGCAGATAGTAGCCAATATGATGATTTTGGAGAAGTATATTACTTTGCAGGAGCACCAACAGATAACTGGGTAAAGTTTGGGCAATTAAAAAGCGGGGGTACACCAATCTGGTGGCGAATAATAAGAATTAATGGTGATGGAAGTATAAGAATGATATATGCTGGAACTGGAAGTGATGCACCAGATATTACAGGAACAGGAACTCAAATAAGTACTAGCAATTTTAATGATTCATCTGGTGATAATGCATATGTAGGATATATGTATGGATCAACAAAAAGTGATTATACCAACACTCATAAAAATGAAAATCCAAGTACAATAAAAGGAGTAATAGATAGTTGGTATAATACAACAACAAATCTATCAGAATTATCAACAAAACTAAGTCATACAGCAGGCTTCTGTGGAGATAGATCAAGTAGTACAAGTAGTAGTGGACCAGCGGCACAATCTGGTGGAACAGGAACAACTGGAACATATTATGGAGCATATGTAAGAGTAAAAAATAAAGGTAATCCAACATTCAAATGTACATATGCAAGTAATGACTTGTATACAACATCAACAGATTCAGGAATAGGAAATGGGAAATTAAGTGTACCAATAGGATTAATAACAGCGGATGAAGTAGTATTTGCAGGAGGATATGGAGGTTCTAATAATTATGGCTATTGGCTATGGACAGGGTCTACATATTGGACCATGTCTCCGTATTTCTTTAACGGCAATGCTAGCGTGTTCCGCGTGTATTCGAGTGGCAGCCTCAGCGACGGCAACGTGATCAGCACTGGTGGTGTGCGCCCAGTAATAAATCTGAGTGCTGATGTTAGTTTTACAGGAGATGGTACAACAAGTTCACCATATACAGTTTCTTAAATTTTAAAATAACTTGATTATGTATATGGGCAAGAATTGTTATAAAAAAAAGGAAGTTGGTTCTTCCTTTTTAGATATTACTTTTCAATATCGTTAATACTTATAATATTAGATTGATATCGAAAGTTAAATATGTACTAAGTAATACCTGTGTACATATTTTTATTTTGTTTTTTTAATTAGAAGTTATTAATCCTCTTTTTACCAATTTATTGATTTTTTTTTAATATTTAGATATAATTATTAAGGTGAGAATATGAAGATTAAAGAATTATTTTATAAATATGAAGAAATTATTAGATATTTAATTGTAGGTGGATTAACTACAGTTGTAAGTTTAGGAGTTAAATATTTATTATTATTTACAATATTAGAAGCTAATAATGCTTATGAATTACAAATAGCAGTTATTGTTTCTTGGATATGTGCAGTTTTATTTGCTTATTTTGCTAATAGAATATTTGTTTTTAAATCTAAATCTAAAAATTATTTAAAAGAAATGGGTAGTTTTTTGGGAGGAAGAATATTAACTCTTTTAATGGAAATGTTTATTATGTGGTTTTTTGTTACTTTGCTTGGCTTTAACAGTGATTTTTGGGTTATAGTATTTACTATTATATGTCAAATATTAATAACTATTGCTAATTATATTATAAGTAAAATATTTGTTTTTAAGTAAAAAAGATGGTTTAACGGCCATCTTTATAAACTAATATTTGATCTGGTAAGAGATAGATATCTTTATTAAAACGTAATAATTCATTACCATTAGTTTTAAATGCTTTAGCTACTTGTTCTAAAGTATCCCCTTCCCCAGTTATGTAATAACTATAACCACTTTTAGGAATTATTATTTCTTGATTTGGATAAATATATTCATTATCTTTTATGCCATTAACCGCTGCAAGAAGTTTAGGATTTACATTATATTTTTTAGATATTTCATATAAATTATCCCCTTTTTCAATGGTATAATAAGTAAAATAATTCTTTTCTTCCAACTTAATCACTCCTAATAATAAGATATGACAAAAGTTTAATTTGGTTAATCAAGATATATCATATTATTATAATTAAAGTTCCATTCAAAATAAGTTAATAATTTTTCTTCTTGAGTTGTTAAATTAAAATGATATAAAGAGTCATTTTTTAAATAGAAAATATCTTGATCTTTAATTCTTACTATATCTGTTATATCTTGAGCAATTAAAGTTTTTATTTTTTTATTATAATAATTTAAGTATATATTATGATCTTTTAAAGTATATTCATAATTTGTTTTATAAGTAAATTTTTTATTTTTATTTATTAATGTTTTTATATTTACTTTTTGCCATTCATTATGATTTAAGATTTTAGGTTTAATTTTATATATTTCACCATTTTTAGCATTAAATTCATACATTGTTTCTTCTTTATTATCAATTATATATAATTTATTTTTTAAATAACCTAAATAATAACTATCAAAATATATATCATATTTTAAATTATGATGTTTTAATTTACCAGTTTTATATTCAATAGTATAATATTTATTAAAAGTATAATTTGAATCATAATTGGGAATAACTAAATAATTTTTAGTATATGTTATTAAATTAGTATTATATAATTCTTTATTAAATATATCTATTTTTTTATTTTCTTCTTTTGATAAATAAATTATGCCATCATAATTCCAAAGAAAATAATTATAATTTTGATTATAAATTTCAATATCTTTGTATGTTTTAAGTAATTTTGGTTCATTTTTTTTAATATTTAATTTTTTATTTAAAGGACTTAAATTATAATATATATTTGTTTTATTATTTGAACATAAAGGTATAAAATCTAATGTTTTAGATGAAGGAGTTAAACAAAAATTATTATCATCTTTTATTAGATTTAGATCCTCAATAAGTTTTCTTTTTTGTTTGTGATTACTTTCAATTAAATAATCTAATGTTTGATTATTATAAGTAAAAGTAAAATAGTAATTTTTATCTTTTTTATTATATGTTTCTTTTATTAAAACATTTTTTATTTTATATTCTAAAGTATAATTTTTAGGCATTATTAAAAAGATTATAAATATTATAAATAATATTATCATAGCTATAATTAAAGTTTTAAGTTTTTTATTAGTAACGGTTTGCTTTACCATATTTTTTCTTCTCTTCCATCATAAATTCAGAAATTTCGGTTTCAATTTCACGAAGGGAGTCTTTAGCTAAATTGGTTATAACTACTACTTCTTTTACAGTATCAATAGTGATCATTCCCCATATTAAACCTTGATATACTTGCATATCATTATATAAATCAGGAGTAATACTATTTAAGAAATAGCCCCAAACGACACGCTTTTGACCAATTAAAATTCTTTTATTAGTTATAGCAATTACGGCGGTTGATGTTAAATCGTAAAATTTATCATTTTTTTGACCAGCGAAAGCATATTTAACATATTCGCCAGGATTTAAATGTTCTTCAACAACTTGACTATGTTTTTTTAGACGCCACCAAGTTACTCCTCCTGGAAATTTTTTCTTATAAAGCATTACATGGTCATATACTTGTCCCATATTTATCACCACCTTAATTTTATAATAAATTTAATAACTTTACAAGTCATTTATTAAATCTAATAATTTATATATATATTGGACACTGTTTTCTAAAAAGAAGTAATGTCTTATATAAAAGATATCAAAGATAATACATATAAAGAAAGGAATTAAAAACAGAGTGGATATTAAACCAAATGCTAGAAATATTAAAGTAAAAAATATATAAGCAATTGTTACTAATAAATGAATTAATCTTTCATGTTGAAAATAAGTAATTTTATCTTTTAAATTATTTATTTCTTCCTTGGTAAATTTTGCTTTTTTATTTATTTTTTCTTCTAAAACTTTAATATAATTGGTAATGTATTCACTCATTTTTATTCCTCCTAATATTCTTAATATTATTATAACACTTATTTATTATTTTTTAAATTGTTTTGTTTAATTAAATCAATAATTATATTTATTATGAAGAATACAATAAATATTACAAAGACAATTATTAAGTTTTTAGTTAATAAATTATTTTCAATACTTATTAATGGTTCTTTTAATAAATTAATAGAATAAGTCATTGGTAATAAAGGATTCATCCATCTAAAGCCACTTGTTACTGTTTCAATTGGGAATGTTCCACCAGCTGCGGCTAGTTGAAGAACTAAAAGGATAAGAATTATAAATTTACCTATATCATTAAAGTTAATTACGAAAAATTCGATGATGGCCATGAATAAGTTTGCAACTAATATTATTATTAAATAATATGATAGATAATTAGTAATATTAAAATCTAAGAAGATTGATAATAATATACCTAATATTATACCAGCAATGGTTGCTAATAAATGATAATATAATGTTCTTTTTACTAAGTGAGGATTATCTGGGCCTAATTTTTGGAAACGGTTTTCTTTATCAAAATAGAAAACTATTAACATCATTAAACAGCCAACCCAAAGCGCTATAGAGATAAAGAATGGAGCAAATGCAGTACCATAGTTATCTACCTCATTTACATTGTTAGTTACAATATTAACTGGATTATTACTATAATCAGATAAAGATTCTATATCTTTTAAATCATTTTTGGTATCATATATATTATTTGTTAATTTTTTATTGGCATCTTTAACACTGTTATTTAAAGTTGATACTCCATTTTTTAGGGTATTTGAAGCAGTATTTAAAGTATATAAACTAGTAGATATTTTTAAAGAATTATTATATATTGTAGTAGCTCCCGTTGCTAGTTTATTTATACTTTCACTTAATTTACTTAGATTAGATGTATCTAGTTTGGTTAATTTTTCTTCTATAGTTGATAAACCATTTTCTAAATTTTCACTGCCTGTTTGAATAGTACTTCCACCTTTTTTTAAGGAATCTATATTATTAATCATAGCTTTTGATGCTTGATATAATTCAGTTGGTATATTAGCATGATTTACAGGATCTAATTCATACATTGTTATAATATAGGTTGCAGCATTTTTAGAATAATCTAAACTAGTATTTACATTTTCTATATAATTATTTAAACCAGTATTTAAGGTTTTACTGCCAGTTGATAATTCATTTATACCATTATTTAATTCAGCAAAATTAGTTGATAAAGATGATATTTTACTTGTTTCATTATTTAAAGTATTTAAACCTTCTTTTAGTGTTTTTAAAGCATTATTAAAATCATTATAAGAAGTATATAATGTATTAACTCCCGTATGTAATGATTTAGAGCCTGTTTGTAATTTAGTAGTACCATTTTCTAAATCATTAAAACCTTCTTTTATTTCATCTAATTTTGAGGGTACTCCTTCTAAATTGGATGATAAAGTATCTACGATTGTTGAATTAATTTTATTATCTAATTTCTTTTCTACTTCATTTACGACATTGTTAATTATTTGACTCGCTAAAAAATTAGATTTTTGATTAGGTGAATAAGTTATTGTAGGATGTTTACGCTCACTGTTTGATACACTTTCTAAATCACTGGAAAAATCTTTAGGAATAGTAATAACGGCATAATATTCTTTGTTATTTAAACCTTTGGAAGCAACACTTTCAGAAACAACACTAATTTTTAATTTTTTACTATCTTTTATGCTATTTATTAATTCTGTTCCTTCATCTTTATCATCTAAATTAACTATAGCAACTGGTATATTATCAATATTACCTTCACCATAAGGATTCCAATAAGCTTTTAAATAAAAGAAACTATAAATAAATGGTATTAATAAGACAACTCCAATAATTAAATATTTAAAATATTTTTTCATTTTTTACCTCCTAATTTAATAATCCTTCTTTTAAAATAGTACATACTTCATTAGTTACTTTTTCTTCATTAATTTCTTCTTCATATTCAAACATAATAGCTATATATATTTTATATAATATAAAAGCAGTTAAATGTGTATCACAGGGTTTAATATTTTTAAGTTTAATTTCTTTTTTTAATTTTTCTTCAATATAATTTATTATTTTATCATCATATATTTTAAGAAATTTTAATGTTTCTATTTCATTAGATATCATATTTAAAAATGCATTATGTTTACGATATTCTAACATATAATAAATATCTTTAGTAACTATATTAAAAAATGGTTCTTTGCTATCTTCATTTAGATTTATTTTTTTGGTTATCTCTTCTATTTCTTTTTCAAAAATTGTTTTAAATAAACTTTCTTTATCTTGAAAATAAGAATATATTGTTTTTTTGGTAACTCCAGATTTTTTAGCTACTTCATCCATTGAAACTTTTTTATATCCATATTTGGTAAATAGTTCTTTGGCACTTGTTATTATTATTTCTTTTTTATTCATAACTGCCTCCTTAAATATACTAGTAAACTAAATCAGTATACCAGTATAGTATATGCTTAAATTAAGGATTTGTCAACAAATAATTGTTAATTTAAGAAAAAAGTATTATACTTATAAAGGTGTTAGAAATGAAAAGAGAAGAAATTTTAAATGATCTTAAAAATAATTTATCAGAATATCGCTTTAAACATTCTTTATTAGTAGCTAAAGAAGCCGAAAAGTTAGCTTTAAAATATCATGAAGATAAAGATAAAGCTTTTAAAGTAGGTTTATTACATGATATTGCTAAGGAATTAAGTCCCAATGAAGAATTAAAATATATTAAAAAAGATGATATTTTATTAAATAAAGAAAATGAAAAAATTAAACATGCTCCTATAGGGGCATTAATGGCTAAAG
Source organism: uncultured Bacilli bacterium (assembly GCA_947624855.1). GTDB lineage: Bacteria > Bacillota_I > Bacilli_A > RF39 > UBA660 > Caccenecus. The sequence goes on from CANQMC010000043.1 coordinate 6,689, forward strand.
AAAAATATAATGTTACTGAAGATGAATATTTGGCAATTAAATATCATACAACTGGCAATATTAAAATGAATAATTTAGCTAAAATTATTTTTATTGCAGATAAGATTGGGAGAGAAAATTTATCAACAGAAATGCTTAAAGCTAAAGAATTAGCTTATCAAGATTTAGATAAAGCTTTATTATATATTTTAGAATTAAATAAAAATTATTTAGAACAAAAAAAGGAAGTTATGGCTAATGATAGTTTAGTATTATTAGATTATCTTAAGAAAAGAGTGAAATAAATGCAAAATGGAAATATTGGTATTTTTGATTCAGGTATTGGAGGAGTTACTGTTTTAAAAGAAATTATTAAATTATTACCTAATGAAAATTATATTTATTATAGTGATTCAATTAATAATCCTTATGGAGATAAATCTGATCAAGAAATTAAAAATATTTGCGATAAAATAGTTTTACATTTAATAAATAAAAATGCTAAAGTTATTGTTATCGCTTGTAATACCGCTAGTGCTAAAGCAGTATCTTTTTTAAGAAAAAAATATCCAAATATGATATTTATAGCAATAGAACCAGCTTATAAAATGGTTCATGATTATAATTATTCAGAACCTACTTTAATCATGGCTACTAAAGGAACAATTGAAAGCGAAAAATTTAATTTATTATTAAAAAAATATAATAATCATAATACTTATATTTTAGCTTGTAAAGGTCTTGCTGATTTAATTGAAAGTGATAATAAATTAGAAATTAAAAAATATTTAAATGAACATTTAAATAAATATAAAAATAAAATTAAAAATGTAGTACTTGGTTGTACTCATTATCCTTTAATAGAAAATGATATAAAAGAAATATTAGGACCAGTTAAATTTTTTAATGGATCTCCTAATTTAGCTAAACATTTAAAAGATATTTTAGAAACTAATAATTTATTAAATAATGGTGAAGGTAATATTATATTTTTAGATTCTTCTAATTCTAAAAATAAAGAAAAAAGATTTTATGAATTATTAAAAAAATAAATTTACTTTGAAATATTAATTTTCTTAATATTTCTTTTTTGTTGCATTAATTTTTAATTTAACTTGTTTATCTATTTTTCCTAATAAATAGTCTGCGCTTATTTTATATTTAATACATATAGTATATAAAAATGGTGTAGCAATAATATTGGTGCCACGTTCATATTCGGCTATAGTTGTTCTTGATACTTTTAATATAGTTGCAAATTCTGTTTGAGTTAATTTATTTTTATTTCTTAATTCTTTTAATCTTTGACCACTTATTTTTTTATCAATTTCTAATTTATAATTACGATATTTTTTAGTTTTGGTAAAATCGAATATATAATCTAAGCTAGTGTTAAAATAATTACATAATGTATTTAAATGTTTAATGGGTATGATGACATATTCTGTTTCATACTGATTATATACCCCTTTATATATATCTAATATTTTAGCAACTTCATATTGTTTAAGCTTTTTAGCATATCTTAAATCAATTAATTTTTCACCATACATAATATCACCAATTATATTTTCTCATAAAAATTTTAAATATAGATAATCTCCCAAAATAATGATGTAATTAATATTTAAATATTGAGATATAAATTTATTAATTAATAATTATAATTTAGAACTTTTTATTCGACCAAGTAAATAATCTGCACTTATTTGATATTTTGTACATATTGAATATAAAAATGGTGTAGCAATTAGATATCTTCCTTTTTCATAACCGCATATAACAGTTTTAACAGTATTTAAATAATTTGCTAAATCACTTTGAGTTAAAGAAAAGTTAGTTCTAAATTCTTTTAAACGTAAACCAGCAATATCAATATTAAACTTGTTTCTAGTTCTTTTTTTATTATTAGTTAATTCTAATATATAATCAACTCTTACTTTATATAATTCACAAAAATCAATTAATCTTTTAATAGGAATTATTTCACTTCCATTTTCCCACATACCATAACTACTTCTGCTGACATTTAGAAATTTAGCAGTTTCAGTTTGAGTATTTCCTGATTCAATTCTTATAGACTTAATTCTATTTGCATTAAACATTTTACATCACGCTATTATTGTCTCATTAATTTAAAATTTATTAAACATAGTGTCGGAAATGCCAAACTTTGATATTGACAAACATAGTTGCATAGTTTATAATTTAATTATAAATGATAAAAGCCTAACATAGTTGATAGTAGATAAATATCATATAGATTGGAGAAAAGAATATGAAAGATACAGGAATTAAGTTTGAGACTTTACATAAAGGTTTTAACTTTAAAAAAATATTTATAGGATTAGTAGTAATAGTAGCCATAGGAAGTGTAATAATATTAAAAGGATCAAAAGCTAATTATACATATCAAGAAATAATACCATTTGCTGAAGGAGTAGTCCATATAAAGAAATATGATTTTAAGATAATGGCAATGTATCAGCAAACAGATAAAAGTTGTACAGATGGTGATAATTGTTATCAAGAAATAACAGAAATGCCAAGTGAAGGGTATAAAATAAATGAGAGTAAAAGTGAATGTTATAAAGATTCAAATAAAACCCAAAAAGATAATGATGCTAAATTATATACAAATTATTTAGGAGAACATGTAATGAGTAAGTTAGATAAAGAAGATAAATGTTATGTATATTTTGATATAAAACTACCAACAGCAAAAGAAAAGATATTAGCAGATCATACAACAGTAAATACAAGAGCAAATGGTACATTTGGAAATATAATAACAGCCACAACTGAAAAAACAATATATAAATCAATAGATAGCAGTCAATATGATGATTTTGGAGAAGTATATTACTTTGCAGGAAACCCAAAAGATAACTGGGTAAAGTTTGGGCAATTAAAAAGTGGGGGTACACCAATATGGTGGCGAATAATCCGAATAAATGGTGATGGAAGTATAAGAATGATATACACTGGAACAGGAGAAAGTGCACCAAAAACCACAGGAACCGGAACACAATTAAGTAGTACTAGCAAGTTTAATGCTTCATCTGAATATAATGCATATGTAGGGTATATGTATGGAGCAACAAGTGCAAGTAGCTGGGCACAAAC
>CANQMC010000044.1 GCA_947624855.1 uncultured Bacilli bacterium
TAATTGTTAAATTTTATGTAACATTTTCACTAATTATTCGTTTCAAAAAATGTAACATTTTTACTAATTATTCATAAAAGGATTAACAAATAACAACTTTTTATTTACAAATCAACAAAATTAAGATATAATACATACGAGTATTAAGTTACTCCTTGCTTATAGTATATATAAGCCAAAAGACCATGAGGAGGTGGAAAAATGACTAATTATGAAATCATGTTTATAGTAAAAACTACTATGGAAGCTGATAATATTAAAAAGAGTATTGAAAATATGAAAAAAATTATCACTGATGATAAAGGTAAAATAGTAGAAACTAAAGACATGGGCGAAAAGAAATTAGCATATCCAATTAAGAAAGAAATAAATGGATATTATTATGTTTTAAAGGTTGAAGCAAAACCAGAAACAATAAGCGAATTCAATCGTCGTGCCTTAATTGATGAAACGATATTAAGACATTTAATTATTAAATTAGATGAGGAGTAAAAAATGAATAAAGTAATATTAATAGGAAGATTAACAAGAGATCCTGAATTAAGAACAACATCTTCAAATTTAAGTGTAGCAACATTTACAGTAGCGACTACAAGACCTTATATTCCCCAAAATGGTGGAGTACCAGAAAGTGATTTTATTAACTGTGTTGTTTGGCGTCGTCAAGCAGAAAATTTAGCTAAATATTGTCATAAAGGAAGTCAAATAGCCCTTGAAGGTCGCATTCAAACTAGAAATTATGTTGGTAATGATGGATCAAGAAGATACGTTACAGAAGTATTATGTGATAATATTACATTTTTGGGTTCTAAAGATAATAATACTGTTGCAAGTTATCAAGATAATAATTATCAACCGGCACCAGCTCCAAGTGATGTAGATAATATGCCATCAATTGATATATCTGAAGACCCATTTAAAGATTTTGGTGAAGAAATTGCTTTAAGCGATGACGATTTACCATTTTAAAAAGGAGGATTAACATGGCTGAATATTTTCGTAAGAAAAAGAAAATTTGTCAAATGTGTGCAGGCAAAAGTGTTGATTATAAAGATGTTATGATTATTAATAAATATATTAATGACAAAGGCAAAATCATGCCAAGACGTATGACTGGAGCATGTGCTAAACATCAAAGACACATAGCTAAACAAATTAAATATGCAAGATTAATGGCCTTAGTACCATTTGTTAAATAATACCTTCGGGTATTTTTTTAATTTATAATTTTTGATAACTTTTGACAACCTTTGTCGAACGTGTTTAAAAATAATTAAAAATGTTCTATATTAAAGTAGCAAAGGTGATATTATGTTAAAAGTAGATATGGAATATGAAAAAAATATTCTTTATGTAAGATTAAAAGGAATCTTAGATCGGAAAGTATGTTATAAAATTAATAACTATATTGTTCCTGTTGTTTTAAAACATAAAATTAAATATTTAGTTTTTAATTTATTTGATCTAGAAGATATTGATGAATCCGGTTTAGATTCTCTTCTTAATACGAAATGTGCTATTAAAACCAATAAAGGTAAAATTTGTTTATGTGAAGTAAGTGATGATATAAGATTAAAAATAAAAAGATTAAGAATGAAAGTAGCTTCTAATGAATTAGCAGCTAATCAATTAATAAGAATCTAATGACAGCAAATGAATTAATAGATGCCCATATGGGTTTAATAAAAACCATCGCTAACAAATTTTACAATATGGATAAAGAAGATTTAATCCAAGTAGGAGTTATTGGTTTATTAAAAGCACATAAAAATTTTAAAGATAATGGTGATACTAAATTTAGTACTTACGCCTATACTTATATCTTTGGCGAAATGTATGCTTTAGCTAAAAGTAATCGTAATATTAAAGTTAGTAAAGATTTACTTAAAATATATAAAGTAGTTGAAAAAACTCGATATGAACTAGCCCAAAGAATGAATAGAATACCATCTAATGAAGAAGTTGCTTTATTTTTAGAATATGACATTAATTTAGTTAATGAAGCTATTTTAAGTACATGTAGTATGATGAGCCTAGATGATGAAGCAAATGAATTAAATTTACATGAAGTTATACCAGATCAAAAAACAACAAATCCAGATTTAAAACTAGATTTAGATGATAGCTTTAAAGTATTAAATAATTGTGAAAAAGAAATTATTAAATCTCGTTATTATGAAGATTTAACTCAAAGTGAAGTAGCTAAAAAATTAAATATGACCCAGGTAATGGTATCAAGATATGAAAAGAAAAGTTTAGATAAAATGCGAGCTGTTTTAGAATAACACTTAAATGTGTTATTTTAATTTACAAATAAATTTTAAAATGATATAATAATATCAATGCTGAAGTAGCTCAGTCGGTAGAGCAACGCACTCGTAATGCGTAGGTCGTAGGTTCAATTCCTATCTTCAGCACCAGATAGATACCAAACTCGGACTTTTATAGTTCGGACTAATATACTTCAATTTATAGAAAATTTTAAAGGTGTCGAATTCGGACACCTTTAAAAATGAAAGTTGGTGAATTTAATGAATATAAATAAAATAAAAAATGAATTAATTCAACAAAAACAATCTAAATTTAAGGGAAATATATATCATTATTCACAAGTTAATTTTGCTTATAATTCTAATAAAATTGAAGGTAGTAGATTAACCTGTGAACAAACTGAGGCAATCTTTGATACATCTTCTTTTATTCCCAAAAGTGATGATTTAATTAAATTAGATGATTTAATAGAATCTAAAAATCATTTTAAACTATTTGATTATATGTTAGATAATGTAGATGAACTTTTAACTAAAGATATGATAATTAAAATGAATAAGATATTAAAAAGAAATACTAGTGATGAAGAAAATCCTAGATATAATGTTGGTGGATTTAAAGTTGTTCCAAACATTATCGGAGTTTATAACGTTATTAATACTATTGCTCCAGATGACGTTGAAAAAGAAATAGAAAAATTATTAAAAGAATATAATTCTAAAAGTAATATTACTATAAAAGATATTGTTGATTTTCATTTTCGATTTGAAAAAATTCATCCTTTTGGTGATGGAAATGGTCGTATAGGTAGAATCATCATGTTTAAAGAATGCTTAAGAAATAACATTATGCCATTTATTGTTTTGGATACTGATGAATCTTATTATATTAGAGGTTTAAAAGAATATGAAAATGATAAAATGTTTTTAATAGATACTATAAAGCATGAACAAGATTTATATGAAGAAATTTGTAAAGAATTATTAAATTTTAATATAGAATAATTTTTAAAATTAAATCTGTTTAACTATATTATCTTTTTATTAATAAACGAGATTTATCAATTTTTTTGGGTAAATATAATTGGGTAACTAACTCCTCCATAGCGTATATTTGCCTTTGATCAAAATTTGAAATGTTTTCTTGGGCTTCTTCTTTTGATATATTAATAACTGATTTAAGATTGCCACTATTTTGGATCATAGATAGTAATCCCCAAGCATAAGCTAATTGAAAGGCATATTCCAAATCTACATAATTATTTCCTTCTATACTTTCTTTTTTACAAACATCTTCAAATAAGAAATAAAATTCTGGGTTATCATAAAAATCATATAAATCTTTTTGCAATTGTTGATTTTCAAAAATTGGTGTTTTCTCTTGTAAAACAATAATTGAAGATAATAAATTTAAAAAACCATAATTTGAAATACTTTTTTTAACACTTTCTTTTAACATAAAATTCTCCTTACATCGTATTAATTATAACATAATTTTGACTGATTTTCCATCTTTGTAATATAATATATAAGAGAGTATATAATATAATAATTTAAGATTAATGTCCAATAATTACCTATTGATTTTTTGTATATATTATGTTATACTCATAGCAAGAGGAAGGGGATAACATGAAAAAGTTATCATCAAATTATTTTAAAATCGTATGTGGTATGTGTTTAATCGCCGGTGTAGGTGGTATAGCCTTAAATTATAATAAACAAAATGATTTAATTTCTAGTAATAATGCTAAAGCTTTATATGCCGAAAATGCAATATTAGTAGATAAACAAAAAGAAGTTTTAAAAGCTAATGAAGAAATCGAAAAGGCTGAGGCCCAAGTTGAAAAGAGTCAAAAAACTGTTGCTGCTGCTAATAAAGAAATTGCTAAAGCTGATGTAATAAAAAAGGAAGCTAAAGAAGAAGTTAAAGAAGCTGAAACAGCAGTTAAAAAAGCAAATGCCGATATAGAAGCTGCCGAAAAAGAATTAAAAACAGCCAAAACTGATGCTGAAAGAAAAGAAGCCAAAGCTAAAATAAAAGCTGCTGAAGCTGAAGTAAAAAAAGCAGTAGAAATTAAGAAAACAGCTGAATCTAAAGTTAAAGCAGCCGAAGAAACAAAAAAGCAAGCTGAAATTGAAATTAAGAAAGCAGTAGAAACTAAAAAAGTAGCTGAATCTAAAGTTAAAGCTGCAGAAGAAACAAAAAAACAAGCCGAAAATGAAATAAAAAAAGTTGTAGAAACTAAAAAAGAAACAGAAACTAAAGCTCAAACTGTAGAAGAACCTAAAAAACAAGTTACAACTGAAACAAAGAAAGCTGAACCTAAAAAAACAGAGACAAAGAAAACTGAATCAGCTTCAAAACAAACAGAAACTAAGAAAGAATCTGGTAGATCTTTTACTGATGAACAATTACAATATATGTTAGAACAAGCTAAGAAAGGCGAAGAAAGACAAAGACAAGAATATGAAGCTGCAGTTCAAGCTCAAAAAGAAGCAGCTGCTGCAAAGAAAGCTGAAAGAGAAGCTCAAGAAAAAGCTGAACAAGAAAGACTTGAAAAAGAAGCTGCAGAAAGAGCAGCCCGTGAATCTACAGAAAGCTTAAAAAATAGAGGAGTTGCTACTTCAGAAACTCAATTTAATTCTCAAAACCTAACAGTGGCTCAAAAAAATATTGATAAGTCATTTGATCCTAATACCAAAGATAATCCTCAAAAAATTGTATGTACTGGTAATAACTGTGGTGGCGAAAACAATAGAGGATATATCTGGTTTGCCGCATTTGAATGTAAATATGCTATATTTAAACAACCAGGTACTAACAAATTATCAACTAATGCTATAATAGGAAGACGTGGTAGTATAACTTCTTGGACCCAATATGCTCCAAATGAAGTAAATGGTCATAAATTCGTTAGATGGGAAGTATCTACTAAAGTAGTAGAAAAAATACAAATGAATGTTTATACAGCTATTTATGAATAATAAACTAAATTATAAAAGACTATTGATTTGATAGTCTTTTTATATAAAATTAATACTTTAACATTTATAGACAATTATAAGGATATATGCTAAAATAATAACCAGGAGGAAAGTATATGGAAGAAAGAGAAGTAAAGCCTTTTACAATGTGGAGACACTTTAAAGGAGCCAAATCATTTGTAATTACTCTGGCAGAACATAGTGAAACTGGTGAAAAATTAGTTATTTATTGTTGTATGGATAACAATAATAAAACCAATCATAAAGATGGTATTTATGCTCGACCATTATCTATGTTTTTATCAGAAGTAGACCATGAAAAATATCCTGATGTTACTCAAAAATATCGTTTTGAAGAAATTATAGATTAATATTTACTTTATATAAACATCAACAATATAGTTGATTTTTTTTACTTAATCTAATTATAAATTACAATAAAATGTTGCTTTTTTAACGACTTTACTATATAATAACAACCTAACTGGGGTGATTATAATGAATCAAAGTTTTTCAATGAGTTTTGGTGAAATAGAAGTAATATTACCTAAAAATAGTGTTAAATTTCAAGATGATATTGGTATTGCTACTGCCTATTGTGAACATTTAGGTGAATTAATAGGAATTGTTAATTCTAAATATGAAACCATATTTCCTTTAGTTCCTAAAAGTAGTATACCTAAAATTGAAATATTTTCAAATAATCAATTATTAATAGCAAATGTATCATATGATAAAATTCAAGTTTTTCAATGTGCCATTATAAATAATATATTAAAAGCCAAATATGATTTACAAGCTATTGATTTTCAAAAAATAGATGAAGACAAAGCATTTTTAACTCATAATATAAATGGTATATTATTTTATACAATTTACAGTAGTTCTAAAACAAGTTTATTAACAGAAGCTTTTCATAGTTTTAGTAATTTTATGTATAATTCTAAATATAATGATTTTGTAACAGAAGCTACATATAATATTCCTTATCCTGATGGAAGCGGATATAATAAAATCATATGTTATTTTAATAAATTTGGTGAAAGATTATCACCATATATTGACTATGATAAACAAATTTATTATGATGGCAATTATTCTTTAGAATTTATAATATTAATGGTAAAAAAAACTATGGAGCATACCATTAAATAGGGGGATATATGAAAACTATAACAAAAAGTCTTGATATGTGGCTTAACTTTTTAACTAACTTAAACAATCTTCTTAAAAAATATGATCATAATATATATAATAAAGCTCTAAATTATTTAACATTAATTAAAGAAGGGAAACTAACATATTTAAATGAAGAAGCTTATTTATTAAATTTATGTTATGATCTATTAATTAATGATGTTGATACTATAATTTTATTTATCAACAATATTAAACACATATATAGTTTTGATACCACTATTAAAGAATTACAAGAATTAAAAGAAAAATATGATATAACTGATTTAGCATTAATTATTGAAGAATCTACTAAAAAACAAATAAACACTTATTTTAATCAAGATTTTTATCGTCTTGCTTATTTTCCTAACAATGTTATTCCATATGAAAAAATAGATTTTAAGTCTCATGGCCTAACCAATTTAATTTTTGAAGGTGATTATCCCTTTATAATTGATGAACGAAATTTAAATACTAATAAAGGTAATAGAACTTTTTATACTTCTAATTTTATATTAAATTATCATAACTTTCCTAAAAAAGAAGAGATGGATTTAATAAATATAAAGTATAAACGTGATAAAATATTTGAACAATTATTATATAGTTTAATATCTTTTAATAATACTTATTTAACTATTAAAAATCCTAATGAAACTTATTATAATCCTTTTGAGTTAAATTTAAATAAAAGATTTACAATAAGAAGTGATGGTCATAGTTATTTAGATAATAATGAACCATTAAAACCTGATAAAAAATATTTAGAATCATCTAAAGTCATAATAGAAAATGCCAACTTTGTTTTAATTGCTATGATTACAAATAATGAAATAAATTCTTTAAATTTAATTATCTCAGATAGTTATTATAAATATTTATTAGATAACAATCTTAAAATAATAGAAATATTAAACTTAATACCTAAAACTAAGGAAAATATTATCCTTAATTTAAATAATTTTTAGTTGATTTTTTTAATTATTTATAATATAATAATAACGAAGTTTATTTCTAAGTTTAAATTTACTCCTTAAATTTTTACTTGGTTTAAACCGATTATTTAAAAAAGGAGGATAATATGGCAGTTACTAAAGAAGAAAAAGCTAAATTAATTAAAGAATTTGGTAAAAATGCTAAAGACTGTGGTTCAACTGAAGTTCAAATAGCAATTTTAACTCATGAAATTAATGATTTAACTAAACACTTAAAAGTACATAAACATGACTTTCATTCTAATCGAGGACTTTTAATGAAAGTAGGTAGAAGAAGAAAATTACTTGCTTATTTAAAAGAAAACGATGTTGTTAGTTATCGAAATGTAATTAGTAAATTAAATTTAAGAAAATAAAGGCACTAAAATTTTTAGTGTCATTTTTTATAAAGGAAGAAGGTAAAAAATGAAAAAAGTATTCAAATTAGACTTCTTAGGTCGCGATTTAATAGTGGAAACAGGTGAATTAGCCAAACAAACCGATGGAGCTGTTTTAGTAAGATATGGTGATACCGTAGTTTTATCTGTCTGTGTTATGGGTAAAGAAGTAATTGGTCAAGATTTCTTTCCTTTACAAGTTTTATACCAAGAAAAATTATATTCAGTAGGTAAAATACCAGGAGGATTCATTAAAAGAGAAGGTCGGCCAAGTGATGCTGCAACTCTAGCAGCTCGTTTAATAGATCGTCCTATAAGACCAATGTTTGATGAAAACTTAAGACAAGAAATCCAAGTAGTCAACACTGTATTATCAGTTGATCCTGATAATTCTCCAGAAATGGCCGCTTTATTTGGTACTAGTTTATGTTTAGGAATATCAAAAATACCTTTTGATGGACCAGTCTCAGGTGTTGTAGTGGGTAAAATAGGTAAAGAATTAGTTATTAATCCTACTGCCGAACAAATTGAAAAAAGTTCATTATTTTTAACTGTCGCCGGTACTAAAGATGCAATTTGTATGGTTGAAGCAGGTGCCTCAGAATTAAGTGAAAAAGAAATGTTAGAAGCCTTAATGTTTGGCCATGAAAATTTAAAGAAACTTTGTACATTCCAAGAAGAAATTATTAAAGAAGTAGGAGTAGAAAAAATTGAATTAGCTAAATTTGAATTTGATGAAGACATTAAAAAATTAGTTGAAGAATATGCAACAAATGATATGTTAAAAGCTATTCAAATCAAAGATAAATTAGAAAAATATGCTGCAATTGATGAAGTTAAAGCTCGAACAATCGAAAATTTTACAGAAGTTTATGCTGAAGACGAAGATGTCGAAGATAAAATTAAACAAGTTGAAAAATTAGTAGATTTAATCGAAGCAAATGAAGTAAGAAAATTAATTACTGATAAACATATTCGACCAGATGGTCGTAAAATGGATGAAATAAGACCATTATCATGTGAAATTGATTTATTACCTCGAACTCATGGCTCAGCAGTCTTTACAAGAGGTGAAACTCAAAGTTTAGCAACAACTACTTTAGGAGCAATAGGAGAACATCAAATATTAGATGGACTTGGTTTAGAAGATTCTAAAAGATTTATGTTACATTATAATTTCCCAGCTTTTTCAGTAGGAGAAACAGGTCGTTATGGAGCACCAGGTCGCCGAGAAATAGGTCATGGTGCTTTAGGTGAAAGAGCCTTAGCTCAAGTAATACCAAGTGAAGAAGAATTTCCTTATACTATCAGAGTAGTAAGTGAAATATTAGAAAGTAATGGTTCAAGTAGTCAAGCTACTATTTGTGCTGGTTGTTTATCTCTT
>CANQMC010000045.1 GCA_947624855.1 uncultured Bacilli bacterium
TTTTTTTTGACTAAATTTGACAAATAAGTGTAAATATGGTATAATGATGGTACTTAAAAAAGGGGGATTTTAAAATGTCAAATAAAGAGGCCTTTGAGGCTTTAGGTTTAAATATTGATAATTATATCAAAAACGATATAAGTGATAAGGAATTAAAGAAAATATATCGTACTTTATCAAAGAATTATCATCCAGATTTACATTTTGGTAGTAAAGAGGCAGAAGAAAAAACAAAATTAATAAATGAAGCTTATGAATTTTTAAACAAATTAAAAGAAAAAACGGGTTCTTATGTAGGGAATAAAAAACCTATATCTTTAAAAGATTTTGTTTTAATTTATAAAAATAAATTAGAAGCTATTATTAGTAATTCAAAGATAGAAGATAAAGAATATCCAGTTTATTATGATGAGGCTATTAAAAAAATAAAAGATATTATTGGAACATTCGATAAAAATTATCATACTAAAGGTGAAGCATTTAATGAATACAAAGCAATTAAAAAGAAAATAATTGTAATTTTTAAAGAATTAAGAAATAATTATTGTGAAGAAAATGGAATATCTTTAGCTAAAGTTAAAAATAAATTAGATTTAAATGTATCTATAAGAGTTTTATATGAACAATTAGAACTTGCGAAAATGCATTATAGTTATAAAAATGGTTTAAAAGAGGCTTTAGATAAAATTATGTATTCTTATCAAGATAAAAAGGGATATTCGGAAATTAAACATTTAATTTTAAAAGAGAAAGATAAATTAATTAAAGCTTATAAAGAAACAGATATTGAAGAATTATTTGTTATTAAATTTAATTCTATAATTGCTAAATTATTTAATTATTATTTTCTATTTAAACCAAGATTAGATAGTTTAGAAAAATTTATTAAAGAACATGAAGATATTTCTACTATTAAAGAAAATTTTGATAATTTAGTTTTAAAATTTAAAGCAGGTACTTTAACAGAAAAAGATATACTTGAAAGTGAATGTATAAAAAGTTATTATGAAAAACTAGAAAATGAAGCTAAAAGAAAAGAATTAAGTAAAAGTATTTTAGAAAATATTATGAATAATTTTAATAATGCTGTTAATGTTTATACTGGTAAAGTTGATACTAATAGTATTAGTATAGCTACAGTTATTTTAAAAGAAGCAGTATTAGGTATAGAGAAATTTAAAAGAGAGCAAATAGGCGAAAAAGCAGTTTCTTTATTAAATAAAATTGATTTTAAAAATTTTAAAACTGATATTTTACTTTTAAATAGTGCTTTAAATAATGCTCAAAATTTACCTGAAGATAATATTTTTATCAATAAAGAAAAATTAGGATTCTTTGATGTATTATTTAATACTTTAGAAGTAATTGATGGTAAGTTTTATATGATTGGTAAAGAAAATTTTGGGGAAGCTAAAACTCAAAAAGAAGTAAGTATAGAGGATATTTTAAATAATTATATAGGTATCGATGTATATTTAGATAATGCTTTGTTTGATGGTAATTTCTATAAAGATGGAAATGGAAGAACTACTGTTTTATATAAATGGAATGGTAAAGGTTTAGTAATAACTAATACTAATAATATTACATTTAAAAGTTTAAAAGGTCTTTTATTTCCAATTGAAGAAAAAGATGCTCAAGTTTTTAAAGATAAAGAATATTTAAAAAATTATATTAGAAAAAATATGGATTTAAATGATATTACTTTAACTAGAAAAAATAGAAGTATGTAATAAATGCTTCTTTTTTGATTGATTTTTTATAATATTTTGTTTATAATTATGAATTGTAGGAGGACTTTAAATGAAGAAAATATTTCTATTAGGTATATTAGTTATATTTTTGACAGGATGTTCTAATATAGAAAATAGTAAGATTGATGATATAGTAAATGATGTTTTTAGTACTCAAGTTGATACTTTAAATGTTAATCGAAATGGTTATAGATATTATTTACCTAAAGGTATAAGTGTTAAGAGTAATAGAAGTTTTAATGAAATATTATCAGATCAAAAATATAATTATTATTTATATGTTGATTTAGTAAGTTATAATAATAAAACAAGTTTTATATATAACGAAAAAAGTTCAGCTTATTATTCATATAAACTTGAAAAAAATGGAAAATTGGGATATATAGAAATAAATAATTATAAAAATGATCAATATTTGATTGAAATTATGTATAATTATGCTAAAATAGAAGTGATAGTTTATGAAAGTGATATTAATAAAGCAATGACATATGCTATGGTTGTTTTAGCATCTATTACGTATAATGATGATGTAATTAATAATTATTTAAGTGAGAGTGTTAATGAATTTAGAGAAAAGAAATTTGACATATTTGAAATTGTAGGTAGTGATAATTATATTGAATTTACCGATGATGATGATACAACTGAAGAGGTTAATGACCCCGATTATATAGACTAGGAAGGTGTAAATATGGGCTTAGTTAGTAAACTTAAAAATATTTTATTTGAAGAGGAAGAAGTAGAAATTCCAGTTATTGAAAAGAAAAAAGAAGTAAAACCAGTAGAAAAAACAGAATATAAAGAGTTGCCTAAAAAAGAAGAAGTTAAGGCACCACTTTATGATGATTTTTATAACAATTTAGAACCAGTTGTTAAAAAAGAAACTAAAATGGAAGAAAGAGCTAAAAAAGAAGATGTTGTTTCTGAAAGAGAATTATTTAGAAGTGAACAAACATTTAATTTTCCAGCTTTTGATGAAGAAGAATTTGATAATATTGTGCCCAAACCTAAACAAAGAGCGGTTAATGTTTTGGAGCATGAAAGAAAAAAAGTTGAAAAAAATAATAATGATTTCCAAAAAAGATTAGAGAAAAAGGAAGAATCTACTAAAACAAAATTTAGACCATCACCTATTATAAGTCCGGTTTATGGAATTTTAGATAAAAATTATACTCCAGAAGAAATTACTACGAGAAATGATTCTAGTAATTTAAGAACTTTAGATGTTGACAGTGTGCGTAAAAAAGCATTTGGGGTATTAGATGAAGAAAAAAAAGAAGCTCGTGAAAAGAAATTAATGGATGATAAAATATTAGAAGAAAAGCTTGAAAAAGCTAGAACAATTGATGAATTACTTAAAGATAGTAGTGATGAAGTTATTCCTGTTAAAGAAGACATTGAAGAATTAAATGAATATAAAGAACCTGTAAAAAAAGAAGTTACATCTAAAGAATTAGAAGATGATACTTTAGAAAATGATTTATTTGATTTAATTGATTCAATGTATGAGAATAGAGAGGATGGTGAATAATGGACTTTTGGTTAACTTTTTTACCAATAATCATTTATATTTTATTAATAATTATTTTGGTTATTGGCATAATATTAGGTATAAAGTCAATTATTACAATTAACAAAGTAGAAAAAGTAGTAGATGATGTAAATGAAAAAGTTGAATCTTTAAATGGTCTTTTTCAAATAGTTGATTTTACTACAGATAAAATAGTAACAATAACTGATAAGATTGTTGATGGTATTTCAACATTAGCTTCTAAAATATTTTTTAGAAAAAAAGCAAAGAAAATAAAGGAGGATGAAGAAGATGAGTAAAAAGCAAAGTGGTTTTGGTAAATTTTTATTAGGAGCAGGAATTGGGGCTTGTTTAGGAATATTATTAGCTCCTAAAAGTGGAAAAGAAACTAGAAAAGAATTAAAAGAAAAAATGGATAATTTAATTGAAAAAGCTAAAGAAATTGATATTGAAGATGTTAAAGTAACAATTGAAAATAAAATTCAAGAAATTAAAGATGATTTAAAGAATTTAGATAAGGAAAAAGTAGCTAATAAAATTAAAGAACAAGCTAAAAAAATTAAGAAAAAAGCTGATGAATTAGTAGAATATGCAATAGATAAAGGAACACCGGTAATTGAAAATGCTGCTAAAGAAGTTAAAAATAGTACAATAAAAACTTTAGAAAGTATTACTGCTAAATTAAAAGAAGAAGATCAACCAAAGACTAAAAAAGGAACTAAAACAAGTAAATAAGCTTGTTTTTTTTGGTTCTTATTGGGAAGTTATGCTTGACTTTAAAAATTTATGTGTTATACTAATTACATACGGAAAGCAAGAGGGTGGTAAAATTGGTTAAAGAATATAAAATAAGTTGGCTAAAAGTGATTGGTATAGTGGCTCTTATGATAGTGATTATTGGAGTGTTATGTTTTGTTTATCCTAAAAATGTAAGTAGAGCTGATGATACTAGTGCAAGTTTTGTTAATAATATTAATTTAATGAAACAAGCAGGTTTTGAGTATTTTCAAGGTAATAATTTACCATATGAAGTTGGTGAAACTAGTAAATTAACTTTAGAAGAAATGATTGCTCATAATTTAATTGTTGATTTTGTTGATGAAAATGGTAAAACTTGTAGTAAAACAGATAGTTATATTCAAGCTACTAAAACTGTAGATAATGAATATGCTTTAAAAGTATTTTTAAGTTGTGATAGTAAAACAGATTATATTGTAACAACTATTTCTGATAGTGTTGTTTGTACAGATTGTGATGCACCAGTAGAAGATGATAATACTACAGCTTTTATCGCAGATAGTAATCCAGTTTATAATAATTATTATAATAACGATTATGGTTATAATAGAGATTATGGATCACCTGCTAAAAGTTATTCAACAATTACTAATTATAATATAAGTTATGTTAATAATTGTTCAGTATGTTCAAATAGTAATTGTTTAAGTCATTGTTTAAGTACTATTTATTATACAGTTAATTTTAATCCTAATGGTGGTAGTTATGTAAGAAGACAAGTTGTGGAAAGTGGACACACTGCAACATATAAATCAACTTATCGTGATGGTTATAGATTCTTAGGTTGGTATTTAAATGGAGAAAAATATGATTTTAATACTCCAGTTACCAAAACTATTACTTTATATGCTAAATGGGAAAAAATTGATGATGATTATGTTCCTGATAAACATAGAGTAGACTTTGATTCTAATGGAGGAAGTAAAGTACCTTCACAATCTATACCAGATGGTAATCCGGCAACTAGACCAAGTAATCCAACAAAAGCTTGTTATGATTTTGCTGGTTGGTATGTTGATCCTGAATTAACAATAAGATATAATTTTGGAATGCCAGTTACAGAAGATATGACTTTATATGCTAAATGGGTTGATAATGGAACTTGTCGGGGAGATCATAATGTAGACTTTGATTCTAATGGAGGAAGTAGAGTACCATCACAAACTGTACCAGATGGTGATCCGGCATCTAAACCAGCTAATCCAACAAGACCATGTTATGATTTTGTAGGTTGGTATGTTGATAGAGCTTTAACTCAAAAATATAATTTTGGAATGCCAGTTACAAAAGATATGACTTTATATGCTAAATGGGTTGATAATGGTACATGTATGCAAGATTATACTGTAACTTATGTATCAAATGGTGGTAGTAGAGTACCTTCTGAAACAGTATTAGAAGGTGATACAGCAACTAAACCAGTTAATCCAACAAAAAATGGTTATTCATTTGTAAATTGGTATACAAATAGTTCACTTACAACAGTTTATAATTTTAATACTCCAGTTACTAGAGATATAACTTTATATGCTAAATGGAGTAAAAATGAAGAATTATATAATACTTATTGTAAAGTTGAACAAGAAAAATATAATTCTTGGAGTTATACAGAGCATAAAAATAATATGAAATCATATAGTTATAGTTGGACTATTAAGTTTGATGAATTAACTAATGCTAAAAATGTTAAAATATATAATATAAGTTATGTATCAGATTATAATACTTTCTATAAAGAATATATGAATAATAAAAGAATAACAATGGTTAATCAAAATGATGATTATGTAGGTTATGTAAATTCAGCTTCAATATTACAAGCACATGCTTTAAAGAGTGGTAATTTTACAAAATCATTATCTAGTCCATATTATAAAGGAAATTATTGGTATACTAATGCAACTGTTAATGTATTAAATTATAATGGAGTAACTAAATATTATTTAAATGCTGCTAAAAATTATGTTTACTTTGTACCATTTACATTTGATGTACAATATACAAATTTAAATAAATGTGTAGATGATAAAGCAAGCAATAGTTATAAATATAATAGTTACGAAGTTGTTAAATCATATTATGAATAATTTAACTGAGAAGGAATTTACAACTCTGGAGTTAAAACGAGTAACTTGCGTTAAAAGTTAAAGGGTATGATTAAGTTCATAAATAAAGGTGGTACCGCGCAAATATGCGTCCTTTGTTTATGGGCTTTTTATATTATAGAAAGGAATAAAAATGGAAGAAAAAATAAGAAAATATGCTAAATTTTTAGTAGAAGGTTGTTTAAAATTAAAAAAAGGAGATAAATTATTTATTATTGGAATAGATTTAATTAATGAATTTATAGAAATTGTTAAAGAAGAAGCAATTAAGTTAGGAATAACGGATATAGAAACATTAATTACTAGTCCTAGTAAAGAAAGAGAATTATATCAAACTAAAACATTTGAAGAATTAATTCAAGATCAAGAATTTGATAAAACTAAATATAATAAAATGGCTAAAGAAGGGTATGCTTTTTTAAAGTTTACTTCTCCGGCTCCTGGTATATTTGAAGGAATTAATGAAGAATTAATGGCTAAAGTTAATAATTATCAAATGAAAAGGATAGAAGAATATAAAAATTATCAATTAAAAGGTTTAATTAAATGGAATATAAGTGCTGTACCTAATGAAATATGGGCTAAAAATATTGAAGGAATAAGTAATATTGATGAACTTTGGGAAATTATTTTAAATATTTGTTTAATTAATGAAGATGATCCAATTTATGAATGGAATAATAAAATTTTAAAATTATCTAAAAGAGCTAAATATTTAAATGATTTAAATATTGATAAATTAGTTTATAAAAATAGTTTAGGAACTAATTTAGAAATTGGTTTACCTAATAATTATCAATTTTGTAGTGCCGAAGGTATTAATTTAGTTAATATGCCAACGGAAGAAGTTTTTACATCTCCTGATAGATTAAGAGTTAATGGTCGAGTATATTCTTCTAAATTATTATTATATAATAATAGAGTAGTTAAAGATTTTTGGTTAGAATTTAAAGATGGAAGAATTATAAATTATGATGCTAAAGAAGGATTTGATATATTAAAAGGCATTATTGAAACAGATGAGGGATCACATTTTTTAGGAGAAGTTGCTTTAGTTGATTATAATTCACCAATTAATATGACTAATTTAATTTTTAAAGAAACATTATTTGATGAAAATTCAAGTTGTCATTTAGCTATTGGAGAAGGTTTTCCTGAATGTATTAAAGATGGTTTAACTAAAGATAGTGCTTCATTATTAGAAATGGGTATTAATATATCTTATATACATGTTGATTTTTTTGTCGGGACTAAAGATTTAGAAATTAAAGCAATATTAAAAAATAAAGAAGAAGTATTAATTATGAAAAATGGTAATTTTTTAGAAGGAGGAATAAAATGACATTTTTTGAAGATTTAAAATGGCGGGGGTTAATAAAGGATATATCTAGTCCTAAACTTGAAGAATTAATAAATAAAGGTGGATTAACTTTTTATATTGGAACTGATCCAACTGGAGATTCTTTGCATATTGGACATTTTTCATCATTTTTAATTGCCGAAAGACTTAAAAGAATGGGACATAATCCAATTTTGTTAATTGGAGGGGCAACAGGTCAAATTGGAGATCCAAAACCAACTGCTGAAAGAGCAATGATTACTAAAGAAGAAGTAAATCATAATGTTGAAGCTTTAACTAATCAAGTAAAGAAAATATTTGGTTTTAAAGTAGTTAATAATTATGATTGGAGTAAAGATATTAATTTTATTGATTATTTAAGAGATTATGGTAAGTATTTTAGTATTAATTATATGTTAGATAAAGATATTATTAGAAGAAGATTAGAATCAGGTATTACATATACGGAATTTAGTTATATGATAATGCAATCTTTAGATTATTTATGGTTAGCTCAAAATATGAATTGTGTTCTACAAGTAGCTGGTCAAGATCAATGGGGAAATATTACCGCGGGTATTGATTTAATTAGAAAAAAAACTGGAAAAGAAGTATATGGTTTAACGATGCCTTTAATTACTAAAAAAGATGGAACAAAATTTGGTAAAAGTGAAGGAAATGCTATATGGCTCGATATTAATAAAACATCGGCTTATGAGATGTATCAATTCTTTATTAATACTGAAGATGAAATGATAATAAGTTATTTAAAAATGTTAACATTTTTAAGTAAAGAAGAAATTGAAGAAATTGAAAAAATTCATTTAGAAAAACCTGAACTTAGAATAGCTCATAAAAAATTAGCAGAAGAAGTAATTACATTTTTACATGGTCATGATGAATATTTAAAAGCTCTAAAAATTAGTGAAAGTTTATTTAATGAAAATGTAACTAATTTAAATAGTGATGATATAATTAAATCTTTAACAGGTGTTCCTACTATTCAGTCTACTTTAAATATTAGTTTAGTTGATTTTTTGGTTAATAATAATATTGTTTCTAGTAAAAGAGAGGCTAGAGAATTTATAAGTAACAATGCCATAAGTATTAATAATAAAAAAATTAATGATTTAGATTATATGGTAGATGATAAAGATACAATTGAAAATAAAGTAATGATTGTTCGAAAAGGAAAGAAGAATTATTATTTGGTTAAAGTTAAAAATTAATAATTAAGACTATATTAGATGAATTTTAATATAGTTTTTTTGTCTAATTTGACCAAAAAAGATAAAAAGAATTAAAATAAAGAAGTAATTTTTGAAAAAAA
>CANQMC010000046.1 GCA_947624855.1 uncultured Bacilli bacterium
GTTTTTATGAATTTATTTAATTATATATCAATTCATGAAAATGAAACATTTAATGATTTTAAATTTACCGAAGTAGATAATTTAATATTATCTCTTTTAGCATATTTAGATTTTACAAATATAGTACCTGCTTTTAAAAAAGGAAAAATAAGTTTAAAAGATGCTTTTTCTAAATATAGTAAACCTAAAAATGATTTTTTCTTATTTAATACTTTTAAAATGTTTAAATTAATGGCAAATACTAAAAGATATAAAGATATCATTCTTTATAATTATGTAAAAATAATAAATGATGAAATGCAATTTGGTGCTCTTACAATGAAATTAAATGACTCCAATACTTTTGTTGCTTTTGCCGGCACTGATACTTCAATTATTGGTTGGGAAGAAGATTTCAAAATGGCCTGTTTTTATCCTGGAGCTAGTCAAAAATATGCTGGTATTTATCTTGATAAAACAATTAAATTAAAAGATCAAAATGTAATAATTGGAGGTCATTCAAAAGGAGGAAACTTAGCCATAAGTGCCGCTTTAAGATGTAAATTTTACATAAGAAGAAAAATAATTGCTATTTATAATAATGATGGTCCTGGTTTTTTAAAAGAACAAATAGAATCATTTCCCTATCAAAGAATAAAAAAGAAAATTAAAATGTATGTCCCCAAAGATAGTATAATTGGCATGATTTTATATCCTATTGAAGATTATACAGTCGTTAAATCTAAAAGTTTTAATATATTCCAACATAATGCCTTTAATTGGTTAGTAAATAATAATAGTTTTATTAAAGAAAAACAAAATAAAAGAAGTATTAAATTACAAGTTAGATTAAATAGAAAATTAGAAGAAATTCCACCTGCAAAAAAACTTATAATTATTAATCAAATATTTGATATTTTTCATGATAATAAAATAAAAGATGCCAAAGAAATAAGACTTAAAAACATTTTTAATTTAATAAAAAGTTTTAAAGTCTTAGATAAAGAAACACAAAATATGTTACTAGAACTTATAATAATTTTATTTTTTAAATAATTAACTAATAATTCTATTTTCTTTTAGTATATTTAACTTTTTTAAGATATCTTTTTAAGGCTAAATAAGCAAATATTGTTGAAACAATAACACCTAAGATTGATTCATATATTGCCGTTACAAAAACTGATAATTTACAAATATCAATGCCCATAATATTATGAACAATTATAGCTACTACAAAAAAGCCCACTACAAAAGCTAAAAGTATATAACCAATCGCATATTTTAAAGCTTCTAATATTGATAATTTTCTTTTTACATGTTTTGCAGTTTGTTTTAAAACAATAAGACAGTTAAGCAAAGTTGGAACTCCACAACACATAGCACCCCCAATAAAATTAGGAATAACATCATCTTTATTAACACCAACAAGTGAAACTAAAATGATTCCTAAAATAAAACCTACAACCACCCCTGGTACTAATTCTTTAATAATATCTTCTTTTTTCATATCTCTAAATTCCTTTAAATACAGGTATACCTGTATATTCTTTTGATTTTTCTGTTTTATTTAAAACTCTTAAAGCCCCTGCTGCTAATGCTTCTAATTCATATTCACCAGGCATCAATACTACTTTAGCTATTTTTTTAATATATTTAGTTAAATTTTTAACCAAATATTCATCATTAGCAATTCCTCCTGTTAAAATTATAGCACTACAATTGCCTTTTAAAGCAACATACATAGCTCCTACTTGTTTAGCTATTTGATAAATCATCGCATCATAAATAACTTTTGCTTTTCTATCACCATCATTTATCATTTTTCCTACAACTTGCATATCATTAGTTCCAAGATGAGCCATAATTCCCCCATTTTTATTTATTAATTCTTTTATTTCTTTTTCAGTATATTTACCACTAAAACACATATTAACTAAAGGTTTAGCTGGAATAAAACCACTTCGATTTGGAGTCATAGGTCCATCCCCATTTATAATATCATTACAATCTATCATTTTTCCATGATTATGAGCTGCAATTGATATTCCACCTCCAATATGACAAATAATTAAATTTAAATCTTCATACTTACTTTTAATTTTTTGAGCATATCTAATAGCAATTTCTTTTTGATTTAAAGCATGAATTCTACTTTCTCGATAAATACCTGGAACACCAGTTATTCGAGCTTCAATTTTAAATTCATCAACATCAGGAGGATTAACACAAAAAGATGGTTTACCAAATAAATCTCCTAATTCTTTAGCTAAAACTATTCCTAAAGCTGATGGATGTTTTACTATTTTCATACTTTTAGCATGTTCATACATTAAATCATTTATTTTATAAGTTCCACCTTTACAACATTCTAAAGAACCTCCTCGACCAGAAAAAGCCTCAACTGTTTTAATATCAATTTTATTTTTTTCTAAAACTTTTAAAATAGTATTAAGTCTAAACTCTTTTTGATCAGATATTTCTTTAAAAGGTGCTAAATCTTCAACTGTATGAATAATATTTTCTTTAAAAACGCATTTATCATTATCAAATATTCCAATTTTAGTACTTGTTGACCCAGGATCTATAGCTAAAATTCGATAATTATTTTTTGGCATTTTTAAGTTCACCTGCCCTTACAATTGAAAATAAAATATTTCCAACTAACTCAGAAACAGGAGCTCCTCTAGAACAATCACTACAAATTAAACGAAAACCTTGAAGTAATGGTCCATAAGCATCAGCATGTCCAAATTGTTGAATTAATTTAACTCCAATATTACCAGCATTTAAATCTGGAAATATTAATATATTAGCTTGTCCTGCTACCTCACTTGGTCTTTTTACTTTCTTTTTCGCTACTTCTGGAACAATCGCTGAATCAAGTTGAAATTCTCCATCTATTTTTAAATCCGGCCGTCTTTCATTAGCAATCTTTACAGCTTGAACTACTTTATCAACTAATTCACCTTGACCAGAACCTAAAGTTGAATAAGAAAGCATTGCACACTTTGGTTCCCAATCGGTAACTGCTTTAATAGTATCACAAGTAGCAATTGCAATACTAGCAAGCTCTGAAGCCGATGGATTAGTTGTAACTGCACAATCACCGACCGCTATTAAATGTCCTCCATCAGCAAAAGTATAATCAGGAATCTCAGCAATTCCAACTGATGAAATAATATCTAAATTATCTTTTAAACCAACGATAGTTTGAGAAGCTAATATAAAATCTCCCGAAGTACTCATAAATCCTCCAAAAGTTACATCTACTTCTCCTATAGCTTCCATCATTAAAGCTAAATATAAAGGATCATTTAATCTTCTTCTTAAAGATTTTTCTCCATAAACTAAATTAGGTAAATCTAAATATTTTTTTAATACTTTTTCTTTATATTCTTCATTTTTAATATCTACATATTCCCATTTTGTATCATCAACACTGTTATCTTTACATAATTTTTGAATTTCTGCTATATCTCCAACAACTACTACCGTACCATATTCTCCATCTGATATTTCTTTCATTGCTAAAATCATTTTTAAATCATTAGCTTCCGGAAAGGCTACCCGAACTGGGTTAGCCTTAGCTTTAGCTCTAACTTTATCCATTAAATTCATTTTAGTCTCCTATCTATAAATGTAATCTCCATCTTCATATCTAGGAGGAATTTCTGGTACTAATAAATATGATTCATATTTACCACCTGTATGAATTACATGCTCACCCTTATTATCTGGGAACCAAACAAGTGGTTCAAACCATTCATCCCGAATATATCTACCAGCAATTTGTAATTGTAATTTTTGACCTTTATGCCATATTCTAGAAATTGGCCATATTTCAATATCAACTGGCACTATTTCTCCTGGTTTTAATTTTTCAACTCGATCATGAGTATGAACTGGTTGATATTCCGTTGATTTTTCTTCATCTAAATGCCTTGCTGAAACTCGAAGTTTACCCCAAGCTCCAGGATGGCGTTCACTACCAAATATTGTTACAGGTAATTCTTCACCTTTAGTTGATAACTTTTTAATCGTAATAAATAAATCCATATCATCATGACCTTTAGCCTCAACATACATTCTAAGTTTCATATAACCTGTAAGTTCTGTATCTTTTCTAAATGTATATTCAAAAGTTGTTAAACCTTTCTCTCCATCATAACTAACACTACTAGCATTTTTAACTGGAGCATCTCCAAGTTTATGAGTATTTGCATTTAAATATAATTTTTTGTAATTAGTTCGAGCAAGTGGCCATTCATTTTCTGGACGATTAGTTTGATATGGATATTCAAAAGCATCCATTACTTCCATTCTTATTCTTGGAGTTAATTCCCAACCATTATATATTCCTTTTAAATAACGATCAAAGAATAATTTTAAATCTTGTAACCATTTAGAATTATAAGTATCAGGCCACTCAAATACT
Organism: uncultured Bacilli bacterium; assembly: GCA_947624855.1. Lineage (GTDB taxonomy): Bacteria > Bacillota_I > Bacilli_A > RF39 > UBA660 > Caccenecus. The sequence continues at coordinate 4,418 of CANQMC010000046.1, forward strand.
TGATGACAACGCATCCATTTCTTTTTAGTTTTAATATTCTTAAAGCCTTCCCAACTTCCTCTTAAATGGAAATGATTCCAATTACAAGTTGTATATACTGGAATATTAATTTTTTCATAATGAGGTATTTTATCTTGCCAATAAGGACTAGTTACAAATGGTTCTTTTTTAGCCATAGCAACCGTATTATCAATATATCCTCTTCCTTGAGCTGCAATTACAATTGAACCTCCAAAAAATCCTGGTATTCCTCCTTCCATGATACTTTCACGATATTGATCACCTGTTGCTTCCCATGGAGCAATACAAACAAGATGTGGAGGACATTCAGCCGCAATCCGCCATTGACTCATAGCGACCCCTGAATTACCAAATAAAGCTATTTTACCATTACACCATTTTTCTTTAGCAGCCCATTCAATAAAGTCATAGCCATCTCTTCCTTCTTGAGTACCAAATTGTTGTTGATCTCCTTCACTATTACCAATACCTCGAGGGTCAACATTAGCAACAGCATAACCTTGATAACACCAATAAAGGGGATCTGATGATTCAAACTTACATACATTAGATACAGCTCCTGTTGGAACTCCCATTGGTCTAAAAATTTGAACTGGTTGATGCCATGGTTGTTTTCCAAAGAATGACCAACTAATAATTAAAGGAACTGGAGTTTGTAATGCACTAGCTGGAATATAAATATCAGCATAAATAGTTACTCCATCCCGCATTTTAACTGGTCTATCTTGTAAACAAATAACTCTTTTTTCATCATCAACATAATATTCTTTAGTTTCAATTGGTACCTCGATACAATAATTCATAGCTTCTTCTCTTGGTACTTTTTCAAATTCTTCTTTTGGAATTGGTTGAGTCATCTTTGTAAATATAACATCACAACTAGTTCCATCAGGATATTCTACCTTAACAATTTTTTCTTCACGTTTAGGCATTTCTTTTGGTAAAGATAATTCATTTTCAATTTTCTTTTTTTCTTCCTTCATATTCTTTCCTCTTTTCTTCTTTTAACCTTCAATTTGTTTAGCAATAATTTCGGCAGCATCTTCAATAGTTTCAGCATGCATTAATTCTGTATACTTAATATAACAATCATATTCTTCTTCAAATTTTGAAATAATACCTACCATTTCAATGCTTTTTAAATCAATGTCATTCTTAATATTAGTTTTTCCAGATAATGTACTAGCATCTACTCCTAAAGCCTCTGCTGTTCTTTCAATTAATTTTGTTAAAATTTCTTCTTTCATTTATAGTCCTCCTTATCATAATAATTATACCACACAAAAAAGACATAATCTATTAAAATTAATAAAAACTTGCAATATGTTTACATACAAAAAAATAGCGTTGACAAATCGCTATTTCTAGTTTGAATCAATAATAGTTTAGTCGAACTAATTATTGCTCATTTGAAGTTTTCTTTCTTCCAACGATCGTATTCTTAATAATAATGAGACCCGAAGGCATTCATTGCATCCTCATATACCAAAATATGATAAGAAATAATAACTAATAAACTATTGTAGATTAATTATTATTAATCGCTATATCTTATTAAGTAATTTAATTATAACATCTAATATTTACTTTGACAATATATTTTTTTAATTTTTTTCTAAATAATACTTTTTTTCAAGTTCCTTTAAATTTTAAGTTTTGATAAATCCTCAAGCTTAAATTAATTAAAGTATATAATATATAATAAGTATTTATTAACTTCTAGCTGCTCCATCAACACTTAATATTTCGCCTGTAACATAACTAGCCATATCACTCGCTAAATATAAAAAGGCATTAGCAATATCTTCTGGTTTTCCAATTCGACCTAATGGTATTGTTTTAATAAGAGGTTCAATCATTTCTTTAGGTAAACTTTTAACCATATCTGTCTCAATAATACCAGGTGCTACTGCATTAACTCTAATTCCTAAAGGAGCAAGTTCTCTTGCTAATGATTTAGTCATCCCATTAACTGCAAATTTAGAAGCAGGATACATTACTCCAGATGGTTGACCATGTAAACTAACCATTGAACTAGTATTAATAATTGTTCCTTTAGTTTCTTTTAAATAAGGCAAAGCTTCTTTAGAACAAACAAATATACCTTTAATATTTAAATCACTAATATTATCATATTCTTCTTCCGTATATTTTTCTAAAGGAGTTGATGAAGAAATACCTGCATTATTAATTAATATATCAATTTTCCCAAATTGTTCTTTTACTTTTTTAAATACTTCTCTTACTTCTTCAAATTTATGAAGTTCTGGAGCATAACCAACGACTTCATAATTAGCATTAATTTTTTTAATTTCCTCTACAGCGTCTTTTACTCCTTCTTCACCTTTTCCTAAAACAGCTACTTTAGCTCCATTTTCTAAAAATTTTAAAGCAGTAGCAAATCCAATACCTCTAGATGCTCCTGTAATTATAGCAACTTTATCTTGTAACATTTATATCATTCCTTCCTTATTTTAATTTTAAAATATTTTTAATTCTTATGCAACATTATTTATAATAATCTTCTAAAAAACTTTGATATTTACCATTTTTTTTAGTTCCTAAAACACAATTTAAATTAATATTATCTAAAGCTTTAAATATATTATAATCAATATCTTTATTAACTTTTCTTAAATTATTAATTAATTTTTTAATTTCTTCTCTTTTACTATTAACAATATCTAAATTTTCAGTAAACCGACAAGCACAATTAAGAAAATTAAGTTCATTAGCCTTAGCCCAAGAAATTATCGAACTTTCTTTAACCAAATAAAGAGGTCTTATTAATTCTAAACCTTCAAAATTATCACTATAGAGTTTAGGCATCATTGTTTTAATTTCCGAACCATAAAACATAGATAAAAGTGTAGTTTCAATTACATCATCAAAATGATGACCTAAAACTATTTTATTAAAACCTAATTCTTTTGCTTTATTGTATAAATGTCCTCTTCGCATTCTTGCACACATATAACAAGGACTTTTAGTATCCATATTATTAACCGCCGCAAATATATCACTTTTAAATATTTCAATTGGCACTTTTAAAATATTTGCATTATTTTTAATTAACTCTAAATTCTTTTCACTATAACCAGGATCCATTACTACATAACAAACTTCAAAATTAATCTTACCATGTCTTTTTAATTCTTGAATACATTTAGCAAGCAAAAAAGAATCCTTTCCCCCACTTATACAAACCATTAATTTATCATTTTCTTTAATTAATTCATAATCATTAATAGCTTTAATAAATTTACTCCAAATTTCTTTTCGATATCTTTTAATAATACTTCTTTCTATTTCTTGATATTTTTCCATTTAAACCCTCATTTAATTAAACTACTTTCCCCTGTTTTATAATCAATATTTATTCCATCTTGAATATTATAAATATAAACATTAAAACTAATACCTTTACCATTATCTTCAACTGATTTAGCTTCCATTTGAATACCAGACGCTACTAAATCTTGATCTTTAAATATAGGAGTTACTCGATATAAAACATGATTATTAGTTTCTTTAATATAATCGGCAACTTTATTTTCATATTCTAACATTCCCACTGTATTAGTTTGTCTTGTACAAGTTATTAAATTTTTTTCATTAGCATTTTCCCCTGTTAATTGATATCCAATTAAATGACAACGATTATATAAATATTTACCATCAACAATATCATATTTAACAGTATGCCATCCTGATGGTTTAACCATACCAATTGAACCCCTTGGTTCTGTTGGCATTAATTCTTTACTTATATTAGCATAAGCTACTCCACATCTTCCTAAATAATCTAAATTACTATATTTTTCAAATGATTTAGTTGTCATATCTTTATCACTAAAATTAGGAACATTATTATTAATAATTACACTACTTTTACCATTATATTCAGGTATATCATCTAAACTATAGCTATAACTACTTTGAATAAATTCTTTAATATCATTTTCATAATAACTAACTCCAATTAAAATAATTAATAAAATTAAAATATAAACAGGCATTAAACCCCGCATTTTCTTTCTCTTTGCCATAAAATTACTTCCTTTAACTAATTATATCACTTAACTATCAAAAAAACTAGTAATAATTTAACCTTAAAAAGAACAACAATAATTAAAAATTATTCTATTCTTGGCCTATAATCAAATAATTTATTTAAACACTTTACAAAGTATATTTAAAGTGGTATTATTAATTTAGCAAGGTACTTATCTAGTACTTGCCACGTGTGCAAGCACATATCCATTGGATATAGTGCTTTTTTTATTTTACCAAAACCCCCTGATGAATTAACCTAAGCTAATCCAAAGATAATTAATAAAATAATTATCATTATAAGTATAAATATTAATATATCTTGTAACA
>CANQMC010000047.1 GCA_947624855.1 uncultured Bacilli bacterium
TACCGAACGGTACGTACGGTGGTGTGAGAGGGAAAAGCATTCAAGATTTATCTTGAAAAGTTTTCTCTACTCGATTACTAATTAACTTTTTGTTATTTTTATGGTAGAATATATGTAGGAGTGGTTTTATGTTTAAAATTGCTAAATTAGATCAAGTTGAACATGAAAATGTTAATATTCGTTTACTAACTCAAGAACAATGGAAGTTTGAAAATGGTAAAAAGGTATCTAGTGAATCATTTAAAACTTTAGGTTTTGATATTGATGGTAAAATAGGTAATGATGAATATAATTTTTCATTTGAACTAAATTGCAGATTAGAAGAATTATTAAAATTATCAGATAGTGAAATGGTTGATTTTAATAAATATATTTTTGGTGGAGAAACTTGGTTAAATGTAAAAGGTCTTAATGGTGTAGAACCACAAATGGATATTAAAATAACTAGATATTTAAAAAATAAATTTATTATATTTTTAACATTCTATACTGATTATAGTTATGATGATAATTATAGTGGTATGATTGAAATAACTTTTGATTTAAATGATTATTTAGATAAATAAAAAGGTATATAAATGGGTAGTACTGAAAAATATTTTATAATAATGAATTAAATGAAAATTCAGTTATTCAAAAAATTCGAATAACTGCCACAGAATTTGTATTAAATACTAAAAAACGGTCCAAAATTTGGTAAAGATTATTTTGATAGTAGGAGATGAGATTTATGGTGGATTATTTTAAGAAAATACGAAACGATAAAGAAATAATAGAAATATATAAAAAAATTCACGAATATGAAGATGCTAAAGGAGGTTATGCATATCATGATTATAACCATGTTAACAATGTTGCAAACTATTGTGAAAAAATATTAAAGGAATTAAAATATGATGATGATTTCATTTGTGAAGCCAAAGTAGCCGCTATTTTGCATGATACAGGTTGTATCGAAGGAAAAGAAAATCATGCCTATAGAAGTTATGAATATGCCAAGAAATATTTAAAAGAAAAGAATATTTCGTTAAAAAATGAAGGTTTAGTATTAGATGCAATTAAAAATCATAGTGATGGATTTATTACTGACAATATAATTCAACTTGTAATTATATTAGCAGATAAGATAGATATAAAAAAATCTAGAATTACTAAAGCTGGTAAACAAGTAGAAGGTAATAGACAATATCAATATATAAATGATATTCAATTTAAAATAGAAAATAATAATTTTTATATAAATTTTATTTGTGATGAAAAAATAAATTTAGAGGAATTAAACAATTATTATTTTACTAAAAAAGTTTTTAATGCAATTCAATCTTTTTCTAAAAAATTTAATTTATCTCCTAAAGTGTCTATAAATAATAAAACATGGGAAGAATTTTTAAATAGTAATTAATATGAGTAAGATTATCAAATAAAATGATAGTCTTTTTATTTTAGCAAAGATCCAACTTCTTGTAAATTTTATTACTTTTTTTTAAATTCCAAATTAAAGTACTTGACAAAAACCTTTGGGGGGGGGTATAATCTTTATCATAGAGGTGAAGTATGGATACATTAATTAAATATCGTAAATATATTGGTTTAGGTGGCTGTTTACTAGCTATTATAGGGTGTTTTTTACCTTGGGCTACAGCTCTTGGTTATTCGGTAAGTTTTGTTGATGGCGATGGAAAATATCTTATAATTGCTACTGTAGTTTCAGCAATACTAATATATTTAAAAAAAGATAAAATATCACTCATTCCTACTATTATAGCTGTTGTAATATATTTGAAAGATGCATTAAATACTTTTAGTTCTAATGTTAGTTTAGGACTTGGCATTTTTCTTATTTTAATAGGGTTAGTAGGTATGGTTATATATCCTTTCATAAAGGAAAATAATTAAAAATAAAAGGAGTAAAAAAATGAATAATAACGATTTTAACAATAATTTTGATAACAATAATCAAAATAATAATTCAAATATCAACAATAATAATGGGCAAAACATAAATCAACCTATGCCTAATCAACAACCAAATAATAAAAAAAATAATACCAATACTATAATCATCATAATAGTTTTAGTATTAGTTATCGTATTAGTTGGTTATATGATATTCTTAAAAGTTAATTCAAATAACAATATTAATAATAATCAAACTGAAAATAATAATAATACAAATGAACCAACAACAATATACAAAACTATTAGCTCTAAAGATTTATATGATAATAACACTATAGGAAGTAATTTCTATAAAGAATATATAAATAAAAAAGTAACTATAACTGATTTAGTAGTTGGTATAGATGGTGATCTTATCACATTAAGTGCTCCAGGTTTAAGAAGTTTTCATGTTTATTGTGATAATGCTTCTTCTATGGGATTAACTAATGGTAATACAATATCCGTAACAGGAGTAGTATATGAAAATACTCCATGGAGTAGTGATAATAATTTCTATATGAAAAATTGTACTTCTAATATAACAAGTACTAGTGAAAATAATAATAGTACTACTAATAATATTGAACCTCAAGAATTAGTATGTACTAAACAAGAAACAGAAGAGACTTATAATATAATTTATAATTATAAATTTAGTAGTACCAATCAAAATTATTTAAGTTCAAAAAATACTTTAACTATAAGTAGGAATGATGGTCAAGCAATTGATTCAGTTGCTAAAAATGAAATACTTTATGATTTAGGTACATTAGGTACTAATCAACAAGATAATATAGTAGATGGAAAATTAATAGTAAATTTTGAAAAAAACTTTTATTCTTCAGATAATGAAGCATATTCTAGTCTTAGTAAAATGAAAGAATATGGTATTAGTCGTGGTTATAGTTGCAATTAAAATATAATAAAAAAAGCTTAATCTGTTTTGATTAAGACTTTTTCAATTTTAATTATAATTTTATATAAGATAAAAGAAATAATAATTAGAATAAGTATTCCAGACATTACTAAACTTAAATTAAATACTTGAGTACCATAGATAATTAAGTAACCTATACCTTCTTTGGATACTAAAAATTCTCCCATTATAACTCCAATTAAAGTCATAGATATATTTAATTTTAAACTAGAAATAATTGTTTTATATGAAGCAGGAATAACTAGTTTAAATAAGGTATCTAATTTAGATGCTTTAAAAGTTTTAAAAAGTTTTACTAAATCACTATCAATATTATTAAAACCATTATAAATGCTCATAATTCCTACAATTAAATTAATGAGTAAGGCCATAACAATAATTGATTTGGTATTAGCTCCTACAATAATGATAATTAAAGGGCCTAATGCTACTTTGGGTAAACTATTTAGCATGGTTAGATAGGGGTCTATTATTTTATTAACTATTTTAAATTCATAAAGAATTATAGCAATTATAAAACTTAGAGAAATACCTAAAATAAAGGCTATTAAAGTTTCATAAAGGGTAGTTAATATATGATGCATTAAATTATAAGAAATAAAGAGATTTTTAATAGTTATTATAATTTTAGAAGGGGAAGAAAAGATAAAGGGATTTATTATTTTTAAATCACTTAAAAGTTGCCATGCTATTATAAAACTAATAAATATTAATAATTGAAAAAAGATAATAATTCTTTTTTCTTTTTGTAATTTTTTTAAATAATTTTGATGTTCTTTACTCATATTCTGATAAATCCTTCCATATTAAATCATAATATGTGGCAAAGTTTTTATCTTTTCGATTGTTTATAGGATTTAAGTTTTTTTCTCTTTTTATTTCATAGATATTTTTAACTGTACATGGTCTATTACTTAAAACTATAACTCGATCACTAATACTTATGGCCATAGCTAAATCATGGGTTACCATAATTGCAGTTTTATGTTGTTCTTTTAAGATATTGTAAACATCATCACTAACCATTAAACCAGATTGATAGTCAAGTTTACTAAATGGTTCATCTAATATTAGAATATCAGGATTTAAAGCTAGGGTTCTAATTAAGGCTACTCGTTGGCGCATACCTCCAGATAATTCGTGGGGATGTTTATCTTTAAATTCTTTTAAGCCGTAAGTATCAAGTAAATTAATTACATTATTAATATTTTCTTTAGTTTTTTCTTTTTTTATTTCAAGGCCTAATAAGGCATTATCTAAAACTGTTCGCCAATTAAGCATAGAATCACTTTGAAGCATATAACCAAGTTTTATATTATCATCTTTAAATTCAATAGATCCATTTGTTATGTTATCCATTCCATTTAAAATATTTAAAAGGGTAGATTTACCACATCCTGATGGGCCTACGATGGAAACAAATTCTCCTTCATAAATATCAAATGTTATATCCTTTATAGCTTCTATTTCATTTTTTTTAGAATAATAATTTTTTTGTAAATTTTTAACACTTAATAATTTAGTTTTCATATAAATTATTAATAAGTTTACTATAAGGGACTTCTTTATCTAATAAAGAATTTTTTATTAATATTTTTTCTAAATTATTAAAACTTTTTTCAGTTATATAGGGATTAGTTAACCAAGAATCATATTTTTTGTAATTATCAATAATAGTTATAATATCGTTTAGAGAACTATCTGGGAATTGGGGAAGGATTGTTTTAGCAATAATATCATTATTGGTATTTTTAACATATTCTAAACCTCTATTGATAGCATTTGTAAATCCTTTCATTAATTCTTTATTTTTAGTTAGATAACTATTACGAGCATAAAAAGCTGTGTATGGTACTTCACCAGATAATTTACCAATTGATTCGACTATGCAAGCATTGCCTAAATTAACAACAGAAGTAGCAGTAGGTTCAAATAAATTAACATAATCACCTATGCCTCCGATAAATGTTCCTGATAGACTAGCAAAATCAACAGCATAATTAACATTAATTTTATTTATATCAATATTACTATTTTCCATAGCGTTTAAAAAGTTAAGAGCAGGCATTCCTCCTTTTCTTCCAACTAGTATTTCTTTATTGTATAAATCTTCTAATTTAAATTCTTTTTGACAATCTCGACTAAGTATAAATTGACCATCTCTTTTAGTTAAACCAGCAAAAGTTACTAAATAATCTTCTTCTTTTCCTTGGTAAACATAAATAGCAGATTCAGTTCCTGCAAAACCAACATCAACACTGTTGGATAAAACGGCTGCGCTTACTTTATCAGCACCAGGGGTAAGTATTACTTCTAAATCTATTCCTTCATCTTTAAAATATCCTTTTTCAATTGCAACATATAGGGGAGCGTAAAAAACACTGTGGGTTACTTCAGCTAATTTTACTTTAGTTAAATCTTTAGGTTTATTTTTATCATTATTATCTATTTTAACAAAAGTTATTATAACAATTGCTAAAATTAATAACATTAAAACAAACATAATTATTTTCTTTTTCAAAATATTTCCTCCTTAAATATTCCATTGTATTATATTCTAAAATAGGGAATGTGTTAAATAAGTATTTTTTTAAATATTAAGATTATTACTAAAACTTATAAAAATGTAGATTACGTATTTACATTTTTATTTTCGTTTGTTATAATAATTTATAGAATAAAGGAGTGTTGGTTATGAAAACATCTTTAGAAGTTACAAAACTTCTTGATAAGTTATACAATTTACGTGGTAGTGACAGTGTTATTTTAAAAGAAATGGAAGCTTCTCATCAAAAAGCATTAGAAACTAAGAATAGGACAACTGAAGAAAAAGGTATTTTACAAGATAAAATTGCTAGTTTAGAAAATGATAGTAAGAATTTAAGTGAACAAGGAAAGAAATTGGCTACTGTTTTAAGTGGAATTGATAAAAGTGAATTTGAAACAGTTATTTCAAGATTAAATATTAATTTTGATCCAGAAGCATTATCTAAAAAACTTGATGATGCTTTACCAAAAACAATTGAAAAAGTTAATGATGAAATAAAAGCTAGTCAAGAAAAACTTGTAAGTGTTGAAGAAGAGATGAACAGCGCTATAACGGAAATTGAAGAATTAAGTATTAGAAAAGATACAGCAATGGCTAATCAAGAAAAATTAAATGAATATTTTGATTTAGCATTAAAAGGTAATATAAATATTACTAGAGAGTCTATTACATCTTTATTAGAACAATTTGATTTTACAGAAGAAGAAACAAGAGAAGCTGCTAAAATATTAATGTTCCCAGAAGATGCTTTGTTTGATTATGATACAAGACTTAAAGAAAGTGAGAAAAAATCAATTGGGGAGGTAATAAAAGAAGCTAAAAATCAAGAAGTAAGTAATGTAAAAGAAGAACCAATTGCAAATGTAGAAGTTTTAATGGAAGATGAACCAATAAAAGAAGAAGTTAAAGAAGAAAAAAAGTTTGATCGAGAAGATTTAATGGATTTATTTACAGAGATTGGTTTAGATTATTTAGATTATACAACTAAAGATTTAGATGAAGTTTTAGAACATTTTAATGAAAAAGTTATTCGTCGAAATGTGGCAATTTTTAAGAATAATGATTTAGGTTTAGATTTCTTTAGTGAAAATGTTAATTTATTATATGATAAAGAATTTGAAGCTAAAGTTGATAGATTACTTAGAATTGGTAAAAGTGCTTTAGATATATATTTAAATCCTTCAATTTTAACTAAATATGATTATAAAGGTTTAGATAAAGCAATATTAATATTACAAAGTAGTGGACTTGATCCTAAAAAAGTGCCACTTATGGCTTATTAAGGAGGTTTTAAAAAATGCTTTATAGTGAAATATTAAAATTAGGAGTTGGATTAAATAAAGATGTAGCTCCAGAAAAGGTTTATCCTTTATGTTCTTTAGTAAAAGGAGAAGATGCTAAAGAAGTTGTTAAAATATTAAAAGAGTTTGGTTATGATTTGAGTTCTTTTAATATAGCTAATTTACGTTTATTAACACTTAATAAAAAAGATATGAAAGCTTTATTAGAAGTTTTAACGAAAATAGAAGAATTAAAATTACATGATATATTTTCTTATAATTTAAATGTTAGATCTTTAAATAGTTCAGTTTTAGCAAGAGTAGAAGTTTGTTTAAAAAATAATATTCCTTTTGTTCATCGGGAAAGTAATGATTTAATAAGTGAAATATATAATGAAGAAGCTTTTATGGAATATACAAATGGTAGAATTAAATCTCAAGATGAAGCAGTTGAGGCTTCACCAGTTGAAGTTAAAGAAAATATGACTTTAGATGAAGAAGATAATATGGTACGTTCTGATATTCTTAAAACTTTATTAGAAGTTAAAGAAGAAAATAAAGATGATTTCACTTTTGGATTTTTAATTACAAGTATTATTGCTAATTTAGATAATGTTATTGCTAGTGATAATAAAGAATATAGAGTTACTGGTAATAAACATATTATTGAGAGAGCTTTAGAAGGTATATCTTTAACTCCAGATATGCAAAGTGAGATAGATAATAAAATATTATCAGCTTTTCCTGATGTGAATGTCCTTGAAAGGGGTGTATAAAAGTGAAATTTTTAGAAAAATTTGGCTTTGATAAAAAAGATATTGAGAATTTAAAAGAAAATTCTACTAGTAATATTATTAAAGAATTAGAAGCTCATAAAAAATTAGTATCAAAGAATTTAGAATATTTAAATAGTATTGGAGTTACTAATTTAACAGAAATATTTATTAATTATCATGATATGTTTTTAATGGATAATAGTAATTTTATTGAAATATTTAATAAATATGAACCAACATCTTTAATTGAAAAATTAGCTAAAGATGTAAGAATTATGGAATATCTTTAATAAGCTACTAGAAAAATTAATAATAATTTGTTAGAATTAAATTGATGAAAAAATAGTAATGGAGGATTGAAATGGCTCTTAAATTAAAGAATTTATTTAAAGATGTTGATGATGATACACTTACAGGAACAGAGGATGAGTTTTATAATATAACAGAAGGTGAAGCTTTAGCAGAAGCTGATAAATCAGGAAATAAAATGATTTTATTAGAGCCTAGAGCATATTCTGAATCTCAACAAATTGCAGATCATTTAAAAAATCGTAATAGTGTTGTTGTAAATCTAAAAAGAGTTACATCTGATCAAGCTAAAAGAATAATTGATTTTCTAAGTGGTTGTATTTATGCGATTGGAGGAACAATGCAAAAGATTGGAGTAGGTATTTATTTATGTACTCCTAAAAATGTAAATGTTCAAGGTAAAATATCTGATGAAGCAGAAAAAAATAAATCAGAAGTAGAAGAAGAATGGTAAAGATAAATTAAGAGGTGATACGTCTTGAGAAAGTTTAGTACTAGTCTAAGTGGCTACAATAAACTTGAAGTTAATAATTTTGTAAATGAAGTATCAAATGAATATGAAAGTATGCTTACAAAATTAAAAAATCAAGGTAAAGAAATTGAAGCATTAAAAAAAGAATTAGAAAAATATAAAAATATGGAAAATACTCTAAATAGAGCAATTGTTGTGGCAGAAGATGCTTCAAGTCAAATTAAAAGAATGGCTAGAGATGAAGCTAAAGGAGTAATTGATGATGCTAAAAGAAATGCTTCAAGAATTGTAAATGATGCTTTACTTAAAGCTGATAAAATTGAACAAGACGCTCAAAATCTTAAAAGAAGAGTTGTTATATTTAAAAGAAGACTTAAAAGTGTAGTAGATGAACAAATAGAGTTTATTGATAGTATAAATGAAGATTATTAGAACTTATAGTTCTTTTTTTTTATGAAATTATTTATTTTCATCTTTATCAAAAGTAATTTTTTTATCAATACGACCTAATAAATAATCAGCTGATATTTTGTATTTTTTGCATA
>CANQMC010000048.1 GCA_947624855.1 uncultured Bacilli bacterium
AGTTGCTTCTATTTGACCAATACCTACTTTAGAAGCCGTAAGAGTATATACTGCTCTACCATTACTATTACTTGTTTGACTAATAATAACATGTTTACATAAATCTCCAGATTTACAACTTAAACTAATCTTAGGTGCTCCATCTTCTTTATCTGTAGAAGTTATTGTTACAGTAATAGTTTCCGAATTATTTTTTAAAAGTCCCTCTGAACCAGTACTATTTTTATATTTTACACTTATAGTGGGTTTACTTGGTGAATTATTTATCCAATGAGCATATATAGTTACATCACTATCAACTTTATGAACTTTATTTTCATCTACTTTATCGCCACCACTAGCACTTGTATACCAACCATCAAATGTATACCCATCTCTAGTTGGTTTAGGTAAAGCTCCATAAGCTTTATCAAAAGTAATTGTTTTTGTTTTATCACCTAATGGCTTACCACCATTAACCTCATAAGTTAAAGTATATGTTTTAGCTGTCCAATGAGCATATATAGTTACATTATCATCTACTGTATGAACTTTATTTTCATCTACTATTTCCCCACCACTAGCATTAGTATACCAACCATCAAATGAATATCCAACTCTAGTAGGTGTTGGTAAAGTTCCATAGGTTTCATCATAAACAATTGTTTTTGTATTAGTACTTAATGCTTCACCACCATTAACATTATAAGTTAAAGTATATGTTTTAGCTGTCCAATGAGCATATATAGTTACGTTATCATCAACTTTATGAACTTTATATTCATCAACTCTTTCACCCCCAACAGCGCTAGTATACCAACCTGCAAATTTATATCCGACTCTAGTAGGTGTTGGTAAAGTTCCATAAGCTTTATCAAAAGTAATTGTTTTTGATTTAGTATCTAATATATTTCCACCGTTAACATTATAATTTAAAATATATGTTTTAGCTACCCAATTAGCCCTTAATGTAGTACTAGTAAGTCCCATTTTAAATATTTGATCAGTCATACTACTATCTTCTGTTGATTTAGTCCAATTAGTAAAATTATAACCTACTCTACTTGGATTTTCAACTTGATAAGTTTGCTCATAATATAAACTTATCTCCGAATTAGTTGCTAACCCTTTCCACATGCCTTCATTAGGATTTATTGTTAAAGTATACTTATTCCGTTCATACTTATATTCTAATATATTTTTTAATGGAGGATTTTCATCAATTTCAATTGTCATATCCTTCCTAAGAGGACTACTAAATCCTATATAACTTTTCACTTCTGGTGAAATAACTGTATGATAATTTACTGTTCCTGTTTCTGTATCATTTTCAACTATATTATAACTACTTCCATCAACAGATTGTTTTTTATGATAAACAATATAATCATATTTGTTAATAATCCAATTTGCTGTAAAAGTTACATCTCCCGCATAATTCATAAAAAATTCTTTACCATTTAACTCACCATTAGAGACAGTCCAACCTCCAAAAGTATAACCTGGTCGAACTGGATCATCAATGGTTACTGTTGAATCATATAAAATTGTTTTATTAGTTATTTCTTTACTTCCTTCATATTCTCCCCCATTAGGATTAATACTTAAATTATATTCATTAGCTTTCCATAAAGCTTTTAAAGAAGAATCTTCTACTCCCATTGTAAACTCTTTATCTACAATAGTACTATCTTCCCCTTTAACTTCCCAAGAAGTAAATGTATAACCTACCCTTGTAGGATCATTTATTTTTTTCTTTTGTAAATATTTTAAATTATAAGTTTGAGAACCTATTAAATCATCCCATGTACCAGCATTAGGATCTACCGTTAATTTACTTACAACTATATTCCAATCAGCATAAATTTTATAATCAGTTAAAGATTTTAAAACATAATTATCATTTATCGCTTGTCCATTTTTATTATACCATGCATTAAAATTATATCCTTTTTTAGTAGGCTGCATAAGTTCACCAACTGGCTTATTATAACCTACATATTTATCTCCTAGTTCATGAGTACCATCCATATATATTAATTTTACTACTCGATTAACATTAACTTTACAAGTCAAAGGTTCAATTTTAATTTTATCATCATATTCACCTTGAACTCTTAAACTAATCGCTAGCATCCTTACTTCTTGAATAACATAATTTTCTTTATTACTACTCAAAAATTTTAAACTATGAACTTCATTTATCACTTTATGATCCATAAAATTAACCTTAAGACCTACACCCATAAAAATAATAAGGGGAATAATAAATAATTTAAATTTAGGAATTATTTTTTTTATTTTAAAATTTTTATTATTAGCAATATTTAAAAATAATACAAAACCAAATAATCCTAATATTCCTATAACATTATCAAAAACTCCCGTATTAGGAGACTCTGTAGTAGTTATTTTAACATCATTTGCACACATAATTTGATCTTCAATAACAGCTTGATAATAATAAGTTGTTTTTTCTTTTAAATCTCTATCAACAAACTTTCCATTATTACAACTTACTCTTCCTACTTTTTCATATTGACCATTTTCATTTTTACGATAAATAATACACATTTTATCAGTTTGATTTTTTGCTAAAACTTTCATAGAAACACTAGAAAAATCTTCTTTTATATCATGAATCTTAACAGTTAAATTATCAGGAATTTTATCACTTATTTTATTAATATCAATTTCAAATTCTAAAGGAACATTAATTTCATATTCATATTTAGTACCATTTTCTTTAAAACTATATCTAACTTTTTCATAAGTACCTGTAATACCCTCTACAGTTTTATTATCTAAATTTATTTCATTCATCCAATTTACAATAATATCTTTATTATAGCCTCGCACTCCCCCTATAGAATAAATGAGTTGATTAAAAATAACAGTCGCCACCCGCGAATCCAATGAATTTTTATCAAATTTATTAGTAAACTTAATTAAATTATTTTCAATTACAAAATTCACATTTTTTTGAATTTTACCCATCTTTTTATCATTTAATGTAACAAAGACAAATATCTCATTATTTTCTTTAAATATTTTATAAGAAAAATCAGTTATATTATATTCTCCATTACCATTAAGCATTCTACCAAACATATAAAAATATTCATCATCTTTTAAAACATTATTATCTTTCATATATGCTATAACATTATCTACTGAAATTTCTTTAGCATAAACATCTGTAAAATGCATTACTATAAAAAACAAAAAAATAAGAAATAAGAATTTAAAAAATTTTCTCATTTGAAACCAGTCCTTTATACTAATCAAAAAACTATATTTCTAACGTTATTATTATATTTTCTAATTCTAATATACCTCATAAATTAATATTTTTCAAGATAAAAAAAAAAGAATTCTAACGAACTCTTAATTTATTTTTATAATTTATACATTTTATTTGATCTTCTACTATAGAAATATACTAAAGCAATTGCTACTAAGCCGCCTCCAATAGCTATATAAGGAATAACACTTCCTGTTTCTGGAGTTGGTACATCATTTGGTTTACTTTCACAAGCTGCTGCATATTCACTAGCACTTATTTCTTTACCTGTATTATCTAAATAAGTATCACCAATCTTTGCACAATTTGGGCTTAAAGGTCTTGGATTTAATGCACATTCAAGTACTTCTACATCAACAATATCAGCAATAACCGAAATTAAACTTGTTTCAACTCCATTTATTGCTTGTCCATCTTTAGTTTTAAGTAAATAAGCAACACCATTAGTTGTTTTTGTTTCATAAACTAAATCAAAAGCACTTCCTATTTCTTTGTCTGAAACTTTAACATTATTTTTTTCTTCAAATTCAATATAAACATAACCACCATCAGAAGTTTTAGTTATTGAATAATCTTGACGAATATAATACCCACTACCATCACTTTTAGGAATCCAACTTGAATTATCTTGTTTAAGTTCTTCCCAACTCATTGTCCCATACCATTCTGTATTACTACTTTGAGCACTAACATTTAATGGCATGAAAGCCACTACCATAGCAATAAATCCAATTAATAATACAAATTTTTTCATATAAATTACCTCTCTTTACTTTACTATTATGCTTCAATTATAACACAAAAATGTAAAAAATAAATAGCTTTTTTTATTTTTTTATATAATTTACATTTAATTAACTAATTTTACATCATAACTGATTGGTTCTTTTTTATCTAAATCTATTTTAATTTTATACAAATAAGCATCTTTACCCGGGAATTTATCAGTTTTGAAAGATAAAAAATGAGGAAGCCATTATAAAATGGTTATTTTTTTGTCAAATTTTCAATTTTAATATTGCATACGTTCTCATACGTTTGATATAATTATCTTGTAAAGGTAGTGATTTTATGCATATCAAAAAAACTAAATCTAAAAATTTTGAACATTATTCTATTATCTATGATATAAACGTAAACGGAAAAAGAACTTCTAAGGTTTATGAAAACATCGGAAATTATGATAAACTTAAACTTCGTGCTGGTGATGAAGATCCAATTTCTTGGTTAAACAACTATGTTGATTCTTTAAATA
Source organism: uncultured Bacilli bacterium (assembly GCA_947624855.1). Classification (GTDB taxonomy): domain Bacteria; phylum Bacillota_I; class Bacilli_A; order RF39; family UBA660; genus Caccenecus. The sequence goes on from CANQMC010000048.1 coordinate 4,539, forward strand.
AAAAAATTAAAGAAGAAAGCTTACCTTCCATATTAAAAAAATATCCTAATAAAAAAATTGATAAAGGCGTTAAACAATCTTTTAATGCTGGTTATTTGTTCTTACAAAAGATATATTATGATTTAAGTATTCATGACATTTGTAATTCTATAAAAGATAAATATCAATTTCATTATGATTTAAATAATATTTTATCTAATCTTATATATTCTAGAATTATTTATCCTTCTTCCAAATTAAAAACTTTAGAATCTTCTAAAAACTTTCTTGAACAGCCTAACTTTACTTATAATGACATTTTAAGAAGCTTAGAAGTATTATCTAAAGAAAGTGATTATATTCAATCTGAACTTTATAAAAATTCTTTAAAATATTCTAAAAGAAACGATAAAGTCTTGTTTTATGATTGTACAAATTATTACTTTGAAATTGAAGAAGAAGACGATTTTAGAAAGTATGGTAAAAGCAAAGAACATAGACCTAACCCAATTATAGGCATGGGTTTATTTCTTGATGGTGATGGTATTCCTCTTACTTTTAATACCTTTGAAGGAAACAAAAATGAACAAGTTACTTTAAAACCTTTGGAAGAAAAAATAATAAATGATTTTAATAATCCGATGTTTGTTGTTTGTACTGATGCTGGTTTGTCTAGTACTGCTAACCGTAAATTTAATAACAAAGATAATCGGAAATTTGTTACCACTCAATCTTTAAAAAAATTAAAACAATTTTTAAAAGATTGGTCTCTAGATTTATCTAAGGGTTGGCATCTACCAGGAATAGATAAAACCTTTGATATTTCTAAATTAAGAGATGATGAAGATTTAATTAATAAATATTATGACAAGATATTCTACAAAGAAAGATGGATTAAAGAAGATGGTATTGAGCAAAGACTTATTATTACTTTCTCTCCTAAATATCAAGAATACCAAAAACATATTAGAGAAAAACAAATTCAAAGAGCAATAAGCATTATAGAAAAAAATCCTAAAAAGATTAAAAGCAATAATGAAAATGATCCCAAAAGATTTATTGATGTTATACCTACAACTAAAGATGGTGAAGTTGCAGAAAACAACAGCTATATCTTAAACCAAGAAAAAATTAATGAAGAAGCTTTATATGATGGTTTATATGCTGTATGTACTAATTTAGAAGATGATGTATCTGAAATAATAAAAATAAACAAAAGAAGATGGGAAATTGAAGAATCATTTAGAATTATGAAAAGTGAGTTTAAAGCAAGACCTGTTTACTTATCTAGAGAAGATAGAATTAAGGCTCACTTTCTTACTTGTTTCTTATCTTTAGTTATATTCAGATATTTAGAAAAGAAGTTAGATGAAAAATATACTGTTTCTGAAATTATTGATACTTTAAAAAATTATGAATTGAAAAATGAACAAATTGGCTATTCTCCAATATATACAAGAACTGATATAACTGATTTATTGCATGAAAAATTTGGCTTTTGTACTGATTATGAAATTATCGATAATAAAAATATTAAAAAAATTTGTAAACAAACAAAAAATTAAATAACGTACGCACTTTTTTGAACACTTAAAAATCTCTCAATTCCTTATAAACAAAGGGATTGGGAGATTTTACTCTTTCAAAACTGATAAATTCAGGATTATAACACAAAAATGTAAAAAATAAATAGCTTTTTTTATTTTTTTATATAATTTACATTTAATTAACTAATTTTACATCATAACTGATTGGTTCTTTTTTATCTAAATCTATTTTAATTTTATACAAATAAGCATCTTTACCTATAAAATCCATAACCGTATAATAAACATTATTATCTATAACTCTTACATGATTCCCTATTATATCTTTACCATTAACATCAATAGTTTTAGAAATTTCAGAAACATCCATTAAATATTCTTTATTTTCTATATCAGGATTAAAACTAGCGATCATATAATTTAACAATTTATCTTGATACCAAACTTTATTATATTTATCTTCATACAATTTAATAATTAAATTAATTATATCCTCTACCTCTACATTATCAATAATTCCTTCTTCAATCATAACATTGACTTTTTTCATAAAATCATTAAAAGTACTTAAACTAACATTCATAATTTTATATAATTCATACACACTGTCACTTGAAAAGAAAATATCTTCCATTTTATCTTCACCATAAATATAAGATAAAATATCATAAATCCTTATAGCGTACGCATATGAAAATATATTATCATTATTAAAATATTTACCATTATAAACTTCTGCTCCCGCTTCAGTTAAAAAACGATAATCACTAAATTCATAAACTTCACATTTACTAGTATCTTGAAAATCTATATCATCTTTTTTATAAACTGTTTTATCACAAAGATAATACTTATTTTGATAATTTATATTAGCATCAATAAAATGTAGTAATTCATGATACAAAACACTATAATCATCATCCAAATACTCAATTTTTATATCATCATACCAATATAAACCTGAAACAAGTCCATATTCATCTGGCATTTTATCTACTAAATTAATACTTAATAATTTTAAAGAAGATAATAAACTATTTTCATTTAAATTATTTTTATTTAAAGCAATTATTTTAAATATTTTAAACATTTCTTTTTTATAATTTTTTAAATTAGGACTATTATTAACTACATAAGCATATTTCTTAAAAAACTCTTCATTATTATATATAATATCTTTATCATCATTTAAATCATAATCTAAAATAATTTTAGAAATATCTTCTTTATATTCTTCTTTTTCATATTTAAAATTACTTTTATCTAATATTTTATCTTTCGTTGCTTTACCAAAAGTAATAACCATTGAACTATTAATATTATTACTAACAACATAATCATCATAAATATTAACATTCACATAAGGACTAAAATCATATATAAATTCATTATTATAATATAAAGCATAATTATTATCTTTTTTTAAAGAAATTATATTAAAATAATAATTATAATCATCAAAACTAATTTCTTTATTATTTTCAAAATAATCTTCTTTAAAATTAGCACATATATTAATATCTCCAATATTATCTATAAATGTCTCATTTTCACATAAATTAACTTTATTTAAATTAAAATCATATACATTATCTCCCAAAAAAATATAATTTTTACTAAACCCAACTCCCAAAATATCATTTTTAATTTCTTTTACATTATCTTTATTAATAATTTTAATTATATCTTCATCTAAATATGCCACAAATACACCTTTATCTATATTAATTATACCATATGACTCCGCACATTCATCAAATATGATATCACCCTTTTTATTTTTAAGTTTACTACCATCATTATTACATCCTTTAAAATCTTGATAATAACCTTTATCTAATTTTACTATATCTAATTCTTCTTCTGTATATGTATTACCATTATCATCAATAATTAAAACATCATTATCATTTCTAAAAATATGTTTCTCATTTTTATATTCATAACTTTTAAATTCTTTTAATTTATTATCCATAACAACTAAATTAACATCATCACTTATAATTACATTATATTTATCTATCACAAAATCATCAAAATTATGTAAAGTATCAACCTTTACACCATTACTATCATATACATTTACTTTTAAACTCTCATCATCAAATTCATATAAATGATCATTTATAATATTATAATTAAAATCATCTCTATATATTTTATTAAAATTAGTCATTTCAATTAAATCTTCATTATAAAATTTACTATTGTTTAAAAAATAATCTTTATTAGTTACTAAATCTTCAATTACATCAATTCCACTATTATCACTTTCTAATTCTTTTTTCAAATTTCCTTTTTTATCATAAAAATAAACTTTCTTATCATGAACTATTATTAAATAATTATCTGTATATTTAAAAGAAGAAATACTATCATATTTAGCATCAACTATAATATTTCCTTCAATATCACTTATTCCTTTTAAATTATTTTTACTAATAATAAAATAATCAGTATAATAGTCCTCAATTACAAAAGGAAAAATATCTTTTTTTATTGGTCCATAAACTAAATCTTCTTTAACTTCTGCCTTATCTTTTAAACAATAACAAGTAAAACATATTCCCAAAGTTATAATTAAAAATCCCAATATTATTAACAATACTTTTCTTTTCACTAATCTCACCCTATCATAAAGAAATTATACCATATTTACATTAAGTGCACAATTTAATATTTAAAAAAAAGATAAACTATGATATTATA
>CANQMC010000049.1 GCA_947624855.1 uncultured Bacilli bacterium
ACTTTTTTTTCTTCATATTTCATAAAGTTTTGCTTTTTAAATTAATTTACTCTTTTTTGCTGTTCTAAATGCTTTCTATTGCTTTTTTATTAATTATTTGATAAAATTAAGAAAAGAAATTAATTAAAGAATTAGTAAGAAGGGGTTATTAGGGAGGATTTTTATAAATGGAAAGTAGTATTATAATTACAGATATATCTTGGGAAAGAATATTTCTTACTATTAATTTTAAAGTTTGCAAAAAACCTTTTAAAGTAGAATATCATCAAATTGGTTTATATAATCGAAATTTAAATAAATTTATTGTATTAACTCCAGAGGTTATAGATAAGAAAAATGATGAATTTGCTTTTACTATTAATATTACAGCAATTGATAATAGAGAGTTTTTAGCTAATGGTGACTGGCGAATTGGTTATTTTGAAGATGAATTTTTTGTTAATGCTTTAGTTGATTATGATTTAGCTTATCGTTTTCCAGATTTATCAAGAATTTTTAGATATGGAAAAGGTAAAATATATGCATATACAGTTAATTTTGATTTAACTTCTAAAAATGATGATATTTATTTTTTAATGCGTAGTTATTTTATGAAAAAAAATGAAAAATGGTTAAAAAGGAATTATTTTGAAGAAGGTAAATATACTCATCAAATAATGAATAGATTAATGTTTAAATATAAAACTATATTATTAAATTTTGCTTATAAATTCTTTTCAATTTTTTATCCAAAAACTGGTAAAAATGTACTTTTTATGTCAGAAACTAATCCTTTTATTAATGGAAATTTAGAAGCATTAGACAATAAAATGAAAGAATTAAAATGGGATAAAGAATATAATGTTTCTTATTCTTTTAGAAGAGCAGTCGGAAACAATAAATCAATTTTTAGTTGGTTAAAAATAATTAACAAAATTGCTAAACAAGATTATATATTTTTAGATAATTATGCTCCTTTATTCAATTTTATAAATGTTAATAAAAAAACTACCTTAATTCAATTATGGCATGCAGGCGGAGGATTTAAAGCAGTTGGTTATTGCCGATTTGGTAAAGATGGTTCTCCTTTTCCTTCTATGTCAGTTCATAAAAAATATAAATATGGCTTTGTAGGATCAGAAAAGTTAATTAAAGTTTTTGAGGAAGTATGGGGAATTGATAAAGAATCTATATATCCTTATGGAATGCCTAGATTAGATAATTTTTTTGATAATGAAAAAATAAATAATATAAAAAAAGATTTTTATGAAAAATATCCTAACTTTAAAGGCAAAAAAATTATTTTATTTGCTCCAACTTATAGAGGTGTAGGTCAATCTAAAGCTTATTATGATTTTACAAAACTTGATTTTGAAAGAATTTTTAATTTTTGTAAAGATGAATATGTTTTTCTTCTTAAATTACATCCATTTATATTAACTAAACCTCATATTCCTTTAGAATATATTGAACGAATATATGATATAAGTGATTATCCAAATATTAATGATTTATATTTTGTTACAGATATTTTTATTACAGATTATTCTTCTAGTTATTATGAATTTGCTATGTTAAAGAAACCTATGTTATTTTATACATATGATAGACAAATTTATGAACTTGCTCGAGGAGTTTATTGTGATATAAAAGAAACTGCTCCAGGTAAAGTTTGTGATACATTTGATGAATTAATGAATTCATTAGAAAATAAAGATTATGATTTAGAAAAAACTCTTAAATATGCTAAAGAGCAATTTGGAGATTATAAAGGAAATGCTAGTGAAAAAATATTAAGAAAAGTTTTAAAAGGAGAAGAATATGAAGAAAAATAAAAATATTGCAATTATTTTTGCAGGTGGTAGTGGTACTAGAATGGGAATAAAAGATATTCCTAAACAATTTTTAGAAATTAATAATATACCTATTATTATTCATACTTTAAAAATATTTGATAATCATCCAAATATTGATGAAATTTATATTGGATGTATAGCTTCTTGGTTAGATTATTTAAAAAATATAGTTAAAGATTTTAATTTAAAAAAAGTTAAATCAATAATTGAAGGTGGAGATACTGGTCAAGATACTATTTATAAAATTTTAAAAGAAGCTCGCTGCTATAATGATGGTGATTCTATTGTATTAATTCATGATGGAGTTAGACCTTATATACCTAGTGAAGTTATCGATAATAATATTGAAGCTGTTAAAAAATATGGTACTGCGATTACTTGTACTACAGCTAATGAAACTATATTATTAAGTAAAAATGGAGTTAAAGTAGATGCTGTTCCAATTCGTAAAGAAATGTTTTTAGGTCAAGCACCTCAATCTTTTGTTTTAGATGATATTTTAGATGCTCATGAACAAATCAGAAAAATTAATCCTAATTATGAAAATATTTCTGATTCATGTACTTTATATAATCAACTTGGTAAAGATGTACATATGGTTCAAGGGGCTAAAGGTAATTTAAAAATAACAGATTCAATAGATTATTTTATTATGACTGCAATACTAAACAATTTAAAAAATGGTAAACCTGCAGATATTCCTTTAGATAGTGTAAAAGAAAGGAAAGCCCATTATGAAGAAAATAATTGAAAATGATTTACTTGAACTTATTAAACGAAATGATTGTGGAAATTTTTTAAATAATAAACGTATTTTAATAACTGGAGCTAATGGACTTATTGCTAATTATTTAACTTTATATTTATTAATGTATAATAAAATTAAAAATACAAATATTAAAGTTGTTGCGTTAATTAGAAATAGTGATTTTATTAAAAATGGTGATATTTTTAAAAATGATAAAAATTTAGAAATTTTAAAACAAGATGTTTGTGAAGAATTAAATTATTCAGAAAATATAGATTATATATTTCATGCAGCAGGTAATGCAAGTGCATATAAAATTAGAAATAATCCTGTTGATATAATTAAATCTAATTTAATTGGTACTATTAATATTTTGGAATTTGCTAAAAAACATAATACTAAAAAAGTTATATTTCCTTCAACTAGAGAAATTTATGGAAAAATTGATAATTTAGATAAAATTACAGAAAAAGATATGGGAATATTAGATCCATTAGAAGCAAGAAATTGTTATCCTGAAAGTAAAAGAATGGCAGAATCTATTATTAAATCTTATAGTGAGCAATATAATTTAAATTTTAATATTCTTCGAATTGCTCATACTTATGGACCTTCAATGATTTTAAAAAATGATGGTAGAGTTATGGCAGATTTAATTAATAATGTTGTTAATAATGAAGATATTATTTTAAATAGTGATGGAACTGCTATTAGAGCTTTTTGTTATGTAACTGATGCAATAGATGGAATATTAAGAGTTATTAAAGATGGTATTAATAATGAAGCTTATAATTTATCTAATACTAAAGAACCTATAACTATTCGAGATTTAAGTAATAAAATTATTAATATTTCTAAAAAGAATCTTCAAGTTAAATTTAAAAAAGCCTCTGATGAAATTTTAAAAGGATATACAAATTATAAAATTGTTGAAATGGATAATTCTAAATTACAAAGTCTTAATTGGAAACCTGTAATTAATTTAGATGAAGGAATTTTACGTACTTTGAATTATTTTGAAGAAGATAGAGGTTAATTATGGCTTTACTTGCTTATATTTATAAATTTTGTTTAAATATTGTTTATTTATTTTTTAAATTATTTAAAACTCGTAAACAAATAACTTTTATAAGTAGACAAAGTGATCATAAATCTATTGATATTATACTTTTAGAAAAGGAATTAAATAAGGAGTTAAAAGATTTTGAAATCATTACTTTATGTAAAACAATAAAGCCTTCAATTTTAGGAAAAATTTCTTATTTTTTTTATATTTTTAAATTAATGTTTCATATATCTCGCTCGAAAATAGTTATTTTAGATTCTTATTGTATTCCTATATCAATTCTTAAACATAAAAAAGATTTGATTGTTATTCAAATGTGGCATGCGATAGGTTTAATGAAAAAAGCAGGTTATGCTTCTATTAATTTAAAGGAAGGTAGAAAAAAATCATTAGCTAAGGCTATGAATATGCATAAAAATTATGATTTAGTCTTTGCAAGTTCAAAAAAATGTATAAAACCAATATCTGAAGTATTTAATATAGATAAAGATAAAGTATTAGTTCAGCTTTTACCAAGAGTTGATTTATTAAAAGATAATAATTATATTGATAATCGTAAACAAATTATATTTAAAAAATATCCTAAATGTAAAGAAAAAATAAATATAGTTTATGTTCCTACTTTTAGAAAAAATAGCGATTTATTAATTAAAAAAATATATGAATTAATTAACAGTGTTGATTATCAAAAATATAATTTAATAATTAAACTTCATCCAAATTCAAATATAGAAATTAAGGATAAAAGAGTAATTATTGATAATTATTTTAATAGTTTAGATATGCTTTTAATAGCAGATTATGTTATATCTGATTATTCTGCAATAATTTATGAAAGTTGTATATTGAATAAACCTATTGCTTTTTATGCTTTTGATTTAGATGATTATGATGTTAGAAGAGGATTTTTTATAAATTATAAAGAAGAAGTTCCAGGTATAATTTTAGATAATGCTAAAGAACTTTTAGATAAATTTTTAAATTCTAAATATGATTATAAAAAGGCTCAAGTTTTTATTAATAATTATATTGATTTTAAAGATAATGAACAAACTAAAGAAATTGTTATGTTAATAAAAAAATATTTAAAAAAGTAATAAGTTGTTATTAATTATTACTTTTTCTTTTTTTATAGGCTATGAATATAAATATAATTATTCCACCTATTGATATTATTAATCCTTCTTTTAAATAAGGAGTATGATATTTAAGATATATTTCATGTTTACCTTTAGAGATATTGATTCCTAGAAAATATTTATTTGAAGTAAATGTTTCAACTTCTTTACCATCAACATATACTTTCCAACCTTTACTATACATTGTATTTAATTGTAATATACCATCTTCAGTTGCATTTGTTGTACCTTTTAAATAACCATTTTTGTATTCTGTTACATTAAAATTAGATCTTTTTAAATTTTGAATATCATTTGGATAATCATCCATTGGAACAGCATATATTTTAATATTATCAAAAGTATATTTTCCAATTTGGGATAATGATACTTCTACTTCATCTTTGGTATTATCGTAATATCCTAAGTTTATTAATATATCGGGACATGGGAAATAGTAAGCACTTGTATAATAATCTTTTATTTCACGATCTTTTAAAACATTATTATACTTAACATTAACACGATAGCCATAACTTGGTTGATACCATTTATATTCTTTTTTTAAATTTGCTATATCTGTTAAAGATGTTTCTTCTGTTACATTTAAATTTATCATTTCTTCTTTAGTATATGGTTTAAAATTAATATTTTCAAAAGAAATATAAACTTCACTGTTGATAATTTCATCTAATTTTAATTTAAAAGTATTATTATTTATATCTTTAATTTCAATATTATTTTTATCTATTATTCCATTTTCATCAATAAGTTCATAATTTATTTCTTTAAATTTTTTAACATTATAATTATGAGTTAATGAAGAAGAAATATTTTCTTTATTTAATACTGTAGATTTTAATAAACTATCTTCTTTTTGTAATGGAGTTAATTTTTCATATTCTTCTTCGGTTATATAATTAGTGTATAAAGTACCAAAAGGTAAATAATAATCATTTTTATAAATTTTAGATGATGATTTATAATCATTTATTAATGAATAACCATATGGTACTGCGTTATTATCGTTATTAATTAAATATTTAACTCCTAATAAAGTCGTAATTTTAGTTCGATAATCAAATTCTTTATTTCCAAAACTTATATAGTGTTGAGGATTATTTAGATCTGTATTTAGTTCATTATAAATATTTGGGGTTATGGAATAATAATGCCCTATTGAATTAAATTTTTTAATTAATGAAACATTCTCATAGTCATATGGACTTTTACTTATTTTATAAAAATCATTATCAGATTCATTAATATAATTTATGGCTTTGTTAAAATCTGGAATATTATATGATGTATTTAATTTGGCATTTAAACCATTTTGATTTAAATATTCTGTTGTATAAAAATCTCCTTCAACATCAAAACGATATTTGACCGTGGTTATTATACCTAAAGTAAATACAAATAATAATATTATATTAGATAATGAATATTTTTTATTTATAGAATTTAATTTATCTTTATAATATATAATTAAAATATATAATAATAGGAAAATAAATTGTATTTCTAAATATAATTTTATGCTGACATCAAAGATAGCATTTATTCCTAAATATAATATAACGGCAGTTGTGATATATATTAAATCTTTTTTATCTAATTTATAATCTTTTAAAAATATTACTGTTATAAAGGAAAAGATAAACGATATAGCATATATCCATCTATTGTTAGGATAGCCAAAGCCACAAAATATAGAACCAATTTGAGAAATTAATAAAGGTACAAATAATATTAACAAGGTAATAAATAATGGATAATTTTCTTTTCTTTTGCGAAAAAATATCGGTAAAGAAATTAATATTAAAGATTGAACTCCATAATCACTAGCATAGCCATTACTAGTTATATCTATTATATTAGACATAAAATTTCGGTAATATACTAATGAGTAAGGATATACAATTCCTTCTGATGTTCGTTCAGAATTTAAAAATGAAATAATTGTTGGAAAAACAATAATCGCTGATATCATTATTCCTAAAAGACTATATAATAAAGTTTTTAATAGTACTTTTATTATTTTTTTGTAACCGTCTTTTTTGTATGTATAAATAGCTAATACTATTCCATAAACCCCTATTACTACTGATATCATAAAAGCAAAGTAAAAATTAACCATATATGTTATAGCAATAATTGCAGTATAAAATAAAGGTTTATTTTCTTTTATTATTTTTTCTATTCCTATCATTATTAAAGGAAATAATATCATAGCGTTTAAAAAGTAAGGGTGCCTTACTCCCATGATTATAGTAAACGTACAAAACGTATACATTAAAGAGCCTATTGTAGATGGTAAAAATGGCATTTTTTTGAATCTACAAAAGCATAAAAAGGCTATACCTACAAAATATAATCTTAATAAAACTAATAAACTATATACATTTTCTACTGCACTTGTGGGAAATAATACTGATATATAAGAGAAAATATCGCCAGATATATAATAAGCAAAATTGCTAAATAAATCAAATCCATTTCCGATATTCCATGTTAACGTTGAAAGATATCCAGTTCTAATAAATTCCACGATTAATGATCTTAAATATCTTAAATTAATAATATGTTGTTTTACTCCATCTGGTTCAGCCCAAATTAATCCTTTGTCATATTTACCAAATATACTTAATAAAAATAATGTGATAATAACAAAAATAAAACTGTATAATAATAAACTTTTTACAAAATCTTTTTTTAGAAGATTATTTATTTTATTTTTTAATTTTTGCATGTTATTTTGTAATTCCTTCCTTTGTACTTATTTTTTCTTTAATTATATATTTTGGTCTTCTTTTTACTTCTATATATGTTCTACCAAGATATTCACCAATTATTCCAATTAAAATCATTTGAAGACCACCAAAAAGTAATATTAAACATACAATCGTCGCATATCCACTTATTTCAATACCTACGGTTATTTTTTGAATTATAATAATTATTAAATATATTAAAGAGCCAATAAAAGATATACTACCTAATATTGAAGCTAATTTTAATGGTGCTAAAGAAAAACTTATAATACCATTCATAGCATATTTAATTAAGCCAAAAAATGACCAAGAGCTTTTACCATGTTTTCGTTCTTCTACTTCATATGGCATATAATATGTATTATATCCTACCCATGAAAATAAACCTTTTGAAAAGCGATAATATTCTTCCATTTCTAAAATGGAATTTACAACTTGTTTGCTTAATACACGAAAATCAGAAGCATTTGATTTAAAATCAATTTCACTTAATTTATTAATAATTGAATAAAACATATTTTTAAAATGAATAAGTATTTTAGATTCTTTTCTTTTTTCTTGATAACAAGCAACACTGTCATAATCAGGATTATTTTCAAGAAATTCTAACATTTTTTTTACATATTTAGGATTTTGTTGTAAATCAGCATCAATAATGGAAATATAATCCCCTTGGGCTTGTTTCATTCCGGCTAAAATGGCAGCTTCTTTTCCAAAATTACGAGAAAAATTTAAATAACTAATATTGATATTTTGATTACTTTTTATTAATTCTTTTATTTCATAATGGGTTTTATCTTTACTTCCATCATTTATAAATATGTATTCAATATTTTTTTCATCTTTAAATACCTTTAAGCATTCTTGATAAAATGGTTTTATATTTTTTTCTTCATTATAACAAGGTATAATTAAAGATAACTTCATATTATCACTTCCAACTAATAATCTATATTTTTATTTTAACATTTTTGGTTTTTTATATTCATTTAATGTTAATTCTTTTTTATTATATCACCCATTATCTTTGTTAGCAATTAATTTATTTATTTTAAATATATTTTTTAAATAATTTAGCAATTTAAAAAAGTATTTTTTTATTAAAGATAATAAATAAGTTGTTATAAATATTGTTAA
>CANQMC010000050.1 GCA_947624855.1 uncultured Bacilli bacterium
AATATGCTGATGATGTCCCTATTAATAATATTAATATTATCACTATATATATTATTACTTTTTTACTTTTTAATATTCTCATATTAACATCTCCTTAGTATTGTTGAAACATTTCAACTTATACTAAAAAGTATACACTCATAAATGTAAAATGTCAATGTTATCGTTTCTATTTTTGGAATTTTTTGCTTTTTTATTATTTTACATGAGAGAATATAATCGTGGTGATAGCTATGATATATAAAGAAAGAATGAAAGAATTAAGAACGATGGAACTTATTACCCAAAAAGATATGGCTAGTTTTATTAATATTGGTAGAAGTGCTTATAGTCAATATGAAGCTGAATATATTGTTATCCCTTTAGAACATTTAATTAATTTTTGTAATTATTTTAATGTTTCTTTAGATTATATTTTTGGTTTTACTAATATACTTCAATATGATTTAGAAATAAAAGATGTTAATTCAATAGAGGCTGGTAAAAGGCTTAAAGAATGGCGAAAAAATAATAAATTAACTCAAGAATTAATAGCAAATATTGTTAATACTAATCGTTCTGTTATAGCTAATTATGAAAGAGGTAGAAATTTAATAAGTTTACCTTTTTTACATGCAATATGTAGTAAATATAAAATAAGTGCGGATTATCTTTTAGGTAGGATTGATGAGGCTTTAGAAATTAAAATTAAAGATAAAAAAAAGAAGTTTTAGTCTTCTTTTAAATTTACAGATATACCTTGACCTCCATTGGGGTGAATAGTCGCAACGACATAATCAATAACAAATATACTTAGCAGTATGATGCATAAAATTATTTTTATGTTCTTTTTTATTTTATCTAATAAATTAGCAATTAAAGGAGCTATGATATATGTTACAAAAGTACCTCCGGATGCAAATAAAATTAAAGCTTCTAAAGATGTTCTACCATTTAAATTTAAGAAATAGCCATGATAATCCCACCAAGCCATATGATGTACTAATTCTAAATATAAACTAGTAAAATATTCTATAGTTCCACATATAACCATCGATAAACAAAAATAAGCAAATATATTTTTTCGAATTGGACGAAGTAATATAATTAATAAAACAGCTCCTGCCCCATATATTGGTAACCATGGGCCATAAAAAGTACCACGATTTACTAAAATACCATGTTCAAATAAAGTTAATAAAACTTCATATAGCCAACCAACAAATGAGAAAATAAAGAACATTATAATTAATTCATCAGCTTTATATTTACGATTATAATTAAAGTTTAATTTTCCTTTTTTAGTATTTTTTAACATATAATCATAAATAGGATATTCTTCTTTTTGGGGTTCTCCTTCTAAATTATAATCTTTTAATAATTCACTTTCTTTAATATTACTTAATTTTCCTTTATCTCGAAGATACATATATACTTCCGTTTTAGTAGCTTGATAATAAGGATTTGTAAATACTATATTGGAAATATTAAAAGTAATTATTCCTAAAATACGCCAACCAATAAATGATAAATCTAGCTTAAAGCATTCCCATTTATAACCATTCATTAAATCTCTTGATAATTTTATTGCATCTTTAGTTTTTATATTAGGATTTTCTGCAAGAATATAAGGGACTAACATATATGAATAATGTTTAATTATACCTCCAATGATTGTTAAATCCCACAGTAAATTATAAATATTTTTTACTAACATAGTATAAGCTATGTGAGTTGTTTTATTAAGTTTATAAGGTAATAATAATTTATTTATTTTAGTTTTAGTATATTTACGATTTTCTAAAAAGAATCTAGCATAACCTACTTCTAAGACTTTGCTTACAAAAACCCAATATAGGAATGATAATATAGCTCCAATAATGATTATAACACTAGCCCAAATTCGGTCTTTAAATAAAAGTTCATTTACGGCATTTAAAAAACCAAAGAGATAAGAACCTGAACTAGATACATTATTGACTACTGATCCTAATATCCCTTGCGTAGCATGAGTTATAAATTTACCTTTAAAAGGTTTATTACCGGTTATACCAGAAATAAATTCATTTACTATTTCGGAATTGGTATTTCCTCTTAAATTAGTAACATTTATAATACGAATATTATCTTTAGGATTTAAATGCCATTCATGATTAAAGCTTATTAAATTGCCACCGATTAAGATAGTATAAATAAAAGAAATGGCTATACAAGCTTTTATATTAGCATAAATTTTTTTAAGTCCTGTTTTTTTGAAATTACTCCTTTTAAACATATACTTCACCAATCACATTTATATTTTAGCATAAAATATTAAATTCGACAATATATGTTAAAAAAGACTATTTTTTTTAATAGTCTATTCACTTCTTAAGGCTTCTACTGGATCTTTTTTAGATGCCGCTTTAGCAGGTATTAAACCTCCAATTAAAGTTAAAATAATTGATAGAATAATTAATATTAAAGCATTATCAAAATTTAATGTAGCAGATAAAGGAATATTTCCAGTAAATTTATGTAAGATATTATTAATTATTGGTATTAAAGAATAAGAAATACCTATACCAAATAAACCAGATAATAAACCAATAATAAATGTTTCAGCATTAAATATTGAAGAAATATTGCCTTTAGAGGCTCCGATTGCTCTTAAAATCCCTATTTCTTTGGTTCTTTCATAGACAGATATATAGGTTATTACCCCAATCATTATACTAGAGACAACAAGAGATATTGAGACAAAGGCAATTAATACATAACTTACAGCATTAACAATTGTTTTTACTGATGACATTAAAATACCTGTTGTATCAGAATATTTTATTTCTTGATCTTCATCTACATTTTTATTATATTTATCTATAAAAGATAGAAAGTTTTCTTTACCTTCAAAGCTATTAAAATAAAAGGATATATAAGTTGGTTCTTCTTTGTCTTGATAACCTAATAAAATTAAATTGGATTTTTGAGTAGTTTCTGTTTGATTCATCATGGCATTAACCACTCTAGAAAGTTCATCTTCAGTAAAATTAAGAGTAAATGCAGAAGCAATTTTTTCTTGATCGATATTAAATGAATTAGCAAAACTATTAGTTAAATTAGAAGTTAATTCCCCTACTTTTGTTAATACTGTTTTTTTCATTAAGGCTTCAGTCATATTTTTACCCATAGTTTCAATTGTACCTTTTATAGGAGCACTGTCTAAATATGAAGTAATAATTTGTTCTTTTAATTCATTAATTATAACTACTTTAGGATTTTTTTCATCAATAGTAAATTCAGGATTTATCGAGCTCATATAAGTATTATAACCTGTAATATAAGCTTGAAGTAAACCACTTAATAAACCTTTATAAGCGGTTTTAAAAGTATCTTTAGGAATAATATATTTCTTTTCCATTTGAGTTAATAGATTTCCTGATTCATAATTATTTAAATAATTATTAACTATATTTTCAATATCATTTTGCGTAAATTCATTTAAATTTATAAATATTCCATTAGCAAATGTTTTTAAATTATTATTAAACATATTTGAAGCAGGTGTTATATCGGTAGTTATTGATTCATTAATCTTAGACATATAATTTTGAGTTTGTTTTTCTAATGTTTTTTGATCAATATTTATATTAAAAGCACTTTGAAGTTTTTTATTATCAATTTTTACTAAATCAGAAAATTCAAAATCAAAATCATTTTTTTGTTCATTAAATTTAGTTCCAGAAAAAACATTAGTATCACTGTCTTTTAATTGTTCTTTTACAACATTTGTTTCTTTAGAATAATCAATTATATGATCTATTAAAAGTGAGGTATAAGCAACACCTGGTTTAAGAGCCATGGAAGTTACCCCTTCTTTGGGACTTACAACTCCTACAATTTTTAATTTAGTAGCTTTTTCATATAATTTTTGCATATATGTTTCATCTTTAGTCATATCTTCATAAACATTATATTTAGTATTAAATTTATAGGTATCGGCAGGCATTATTAAACGTAAATCAACATTCATTAAATCTTCATAAGTTAAAGTCATTGGTTTATTATTAATATCTACTTTTTCTCCACTCATTATACTTGTTATCATTTTGGATAATTCATTAGTATCTCTAAGTCCTAAAGAATAAACGAGTAAATCAGATATGGTATTTGGTTCAGATAATACAATTATCATTTCATCATAATTTGTAGGCCATCTACCCGCTAAAATATCATAATCTTCTTTTATTTCATCTTTATTATCAACCATTTGAGAAAAAACAGAAGCTAGTGAAGAATATGAACTCATAATGTTATTATTTCCCATCATTGAACTAAAAACATTACTAGGATTTATTCTGGCTAATTTTTTAGTGGCATCAATAGTATAAATATTTGGATCAACACTGTAAGAATATTGGATATTAGAAATATCTTTAGCTATTTTTTGATTATTTTTTTCTAAATATTTTTTAAAACTTTTTAAATCATTGGTGCTGATACTTGATAGCATTGAAGTTATATATTGTTGTTCTTGAACTTCATTAGAATTATTAGTTTTATTTTCACCATTTCGCATTGATAATAATATACTTGTTAAATCAGATGATTCTTGTTCTATTGTAAGAGGATAAGATGTTAAAGTATCTTCTTGGATTGAATCAACATAATTTTGAAATCCAGTTGAAACTGCTAATATTAGAGCTATTCCAATAATACCAATGGAACCTGCGATGGAAACTAAAATGGTTCGGGCTTTTTTAGTCATTAAATTATTAAATGATAAAGATAAAGCAGTTAAAAAAGACATTTTTGTTTTTTTAGATTTATTTGCTTCTTCTAATTCTTCTTTAGGAATACTTTTACCATCATAAGGATCAGAATCTGAAACAATTTTACCATCTTTAATATTTATTATTCTACTAGAATATGAACGAGCTAATTCAGGATTATGAGTAACCATAATTACTAATTTATTTTTAGATATTTTTTTAAGTAAATCCATGATTTGAACAGATGTTTCGGAATCAAGAGCGCCAGTTGGTTCATCTGCTAAAATTATTTCAGGATCATTAATAAGCGCTCTAGCTATGGCTACTCTTTGCATTTGACCGCCTGATAATTGATTAGGTTTTTTATTGATATGACTTGCAAGTCCTACTTCTTTTAATGCTTCAATAGCTCTTTTTTTACGTTCACTTTTAGAAATTCCTGATAAAGTTAAAGCAAGTTCAACATTTTTTAATACTGTTTGATGACCAATTAAATTATAACTTTGAAAAATAAATCCAACACGATGATTACGATATGTATCCCAATCTCGATCTTTAAATTTTTTAGTACTTACTTCATTTATAATTAAATCGCCAGTTGTGTATTTATCTAAACCCCCAATAATGTTTAATAATGTTGTTTTTCCTGATCCTGATGGACCTAAAATTGAGGCAAATTCATGTTTTCTAAAATTGATGCTAACTTTATCTAAGGCTTTTTGTTCAAAACCTTCAGTTTTATAAATTTTATTAATATTTTTTAATTTTAACATTAAATCACCCTTTCATGAATTTCATTGCTTTTTTGGCTTGTTCATATTCATCATGATGTTTTATTTTATAATATTTTCCATCTTTTAAAAAATTAGAACCCGTTTGATGAAAATCAAATGATACATGGAATTCTAAACAATCTTTATAAATAGCTTTGATCCAATTAAAATCACATACTCTGGCATTTTCATATGATTCACCACTTACACTAACTAAATCTATTTTATGAGTTTTTAAATATTTTTTTAAATCAACATATTCTAAAATTGGTCCGACAAAAACATATTTCTTGGGGGCTGGTATTTCTAATAAAATAGGTATTCGTTTATCAGCCATTTCTTGGTTTTCACAGGTAACGGCAATTAAAACATTAGAATAACCATCATGCCAATCAGCAGGAATACATTCTTTAAATCTTTCAATTCTTTTAGTACATATTAAAAAATTAACATCAGGTCTACTTTTAATTATATTCCAACAATCATTACGCCATGCATCAGCTTCTTCTAAAAAGAAATCAGATGTAAAACAAGTAGCTATTTCACTGCCAGAAGGAATTTTATATTCACCTTTGCGATTTTTTTTAAGGGGTAAATCAAAATTTGTTTTAGATTTTGTTATAATACTGGCATCTTTATTATGTATTTTATCTAAATAATATACATAACAATTTAAACAGCCAGGACTACATTTATGGCAACCATGCCAGGGACTCCATAAACTATTCATTTAACACACTTTCTATTTAAAAAATAGATTTGAAAACTCAAACCTATTATATAATAACATATTTTTTAAAAAATTAATATATTTTTCTTATTTTTAAGAACACTTTGTAATGTTGTATTGATTAATTATTTACTTTTTCTTTTTCAACATTACCAATTAATTCATTTAATCTTTGCTTTAATTGTTTTTTTAGTTTATAAATATCTTCAATGGTTTTGATATTATATCTTACTTCATTTTTTTCTTCATCCATAATTATTATGTATTTTACATTTTCTTTTAAATAAACTCGACAAATCCATTTTGTAACTTTATTATCATATAGAATACCAAAGTAACTATAAGTATCTTTGTATGTTATTCTTTTAATATCACAAAATTCTGATAAAATAGATTTTACTATGTAATATGATTGTAATTCTTCTACTGTTGTTATTATTTCTTGACTTTCAGATTTAATTTCTTCAGTTTCTTCTTCTTCACTACTATTTTGAATAGCATTTTGTAATCTATCAGTAACTATTTCATTAAGATAGCTATTTATTGCTTTCTTTACTAGTGGTTTATATTTTTCTATAATATTTATAGTTTTTGGTCCTTCATAGATACCATTATTTAAGATAAATTTAATCATTTCATCAGAAGGATTTGAAAATTCAATTTTTAATACATTTTTAATTAATCCTAAATATTTTAAATCATTAGCTGTTGAAAATATTTCGTCTTCATTAAAAGTACTTTTTTGAAATTTTTTTAATTCTTGTATTTCAGATTCTTTAATTTTTTCTAAATTAATTTCTAAAAATGGAGCATTATCCATTACATTAGTTTTTTCTAAATCTGTAAAAAATTTATAAATAATTCCATTAGTTAAAATTGCAAATTTTGCTTTAGATGTTCCAAAATATCTAAATAATTGACTATCATGTTTTTCTAATTTTTCATTTACAGCTTTTGCTTCAATTAGTATAGATACTTCATTTTCAAGTATTATAGCATAATCTACTTTTTCTCCTTTTTTGATTCCTACATCTGCGATATATTCAGGAGTAAATTCATTTGGATTAAAAATATCATAACCTAATAATTGAAATAATGGCATAATTAATGATGTTTTTGTTGCTTCTTCCGTTTTTATGTTTTTCTTTAATTCTGGTATTCTTGCTATAAATGTTTTTAATTTTTCTTCAAATTCCATGTTTTTTATTCCTCTTTCTATATTTTTGCTTAAAACACATTTAGTGCTTCTTTATGATTAAAATTATACCATTTTATTTTAAAAAGTACAATAATTTTTATTTTAAGAACACTTTGTAAATAATTCTTCTTCTTTTACATATCCTTCTTTAATACGATATGGAGCTTTAGCACCCTCAATTATTTCTAATATTTCTACTTCTTGATCAACTACTTCTTTTATAATATTTTCTGCATTACTTTCTTCATATATACGACCAGTTAAGTAAACTTTATCGCCAACTTTATATTTATTATTAGTTAAATGATTTAAACCATTTTCTCTAATAATTCTTGGATAATCATAAAAAGCTATATCACCATCAACTCGAGCATTTATACCTGGTATATCTTCATAAGATGTTCTTTGCCACATTCCAGCTTTACCTCGATATGTAAAACGATCATTCCATTCAGCAACCCATTTATCGTAACGATCTAATTCTCGAGTATCTAAACCTCGACGAAAATTATTTAAACTAGAATAAATACCTACATAATAACCAGCTTTTTCCATTTCTTCACAATAATAATTAACTATTTCAGTTAATCTTTCTTTTGGTAAAGCTAATTGTCTTTTACTTTCAACATCTAAAAAAACGGGATATTCTAATTTTTTATCTTTAATTAAACGAAGTGTATGAGCTACTTCACTTCGAGCATCATCTAAGTTAGTAGCATAACTAAATAAATAGACACCAAAAGGTATGCCTAATTCTTTACATAATCTAGCATTTCTTTCATAATAAACATCATCTTGACTTTCATAATTATTACCATAACCACATCTTATTATAGCAAAATCTATGTATGGTTTAACTTTAGCCCAATCTATTTTACCTTGATAGGCTGAAACATCAATACCTCTTATCATTTAATCAACTCCTAAAATAATATATTCACGAAAATAAAAGCTGATTGGATATTTATAAATAATAATTATAAATTTTAAAAAAATCCTAATTTAGGATTTCAAACTTGTTAATATACAAGTATGTTTTATATATTTTATAATAGTATAAAATTTCTTGCGTTAAATACAATTGTTTGCTATAATTTGTATAGGGAATATTAGTTGTTGAGTGTCTACCAAATCTCTTATAGAGAGGAGGTTTGATAAAGATGAAAACTAAGACTTT
>CANQMC010000051.1 GCA_947624855.1 uncultured Bacilli bacterium
TAATACTACTACTAAGTAGATTATTACTTTTTTACTTTTTAATATTTCCATTCTAATTTACCTCTTTCTTATTTAACATTATAAACAATGTTAAAATAAATTTCATTACGTTCGACAAATGATGTCAAAACATATGATATTTTTACCTTTTACTTTTCTAATATACACTATAAATGAAAAAATTTCAATATTTTTGTGATTATTTTTAACTATTTATTTAATAAAAATTAAAGTTATGAAAGAATAGATTTAAATGAGGGAAAAATATGGATGGTCAAACAATTGTTGAGTTAAGGCTTAAAGCTATTAGGGAAAGTTTTGGGTATACTCAAAGTGATATTGCTAAAATATTGGGGGTTAATAGAAGTTTAATTAGTATATGGGAACAAGGATATGCTAATATAGCCCTTAGGCAATTAATTAAATTATGTTATATATATAAAGTTCCTATGGATTATATACTTGGTTTAAGTAAGAAAATAAATAAAAATATTAAATATAAATTTAAAGAAGAAATAGATTTAAAATATATTGGAATTAAAGTAAAAGAAATAAGAAAAAGTGTTGGATATACACAAGAGAAATTTGCTAAAAAATTAGATACTAAAAGAAGTAGTATAAGTTATTATGAAATTGGGAAAATGATGATGTCGACGGCTGATTTAAAACAAATATGTGAAGTATTTGGTTATAGTGCTGATTATATTGTAGGTAATACTTTAGAATGTTTAAAATATAAAGTTAAAAATAAAATTAAAACAAAAGAAATAAGAGAAATGATTAATAATTAAAAAAATACACTGTTTGTGTATATTAAATGATTTCTTCTATTTTTTGTTTGATTGTTTTTAAATTTTGTTCTTTTAATAAATTAGTTAGTATAGTTTTAGTTTCTAATAATTTTAAAATTGTTTCATAATGATTTAATTTAGAAGATACTTGTTTTAAAGTTTTAGCAACAGCACTTTTAGTTATATGACGATTTTCGGCTATTTCATTTAAAGATAAATCTTCTTGATAATAATTTATAAAAGTATCTTGTTCAATACTTGTTAATAATTTTTGATAAATATCAAATAGTTTATTTAAGTGTTCCCTATTTTCCATCGTTAATCATATCCTTAAATAAACCATATATATAGTTTTCAATATCAAAGGTTTTTAAATCTTCCATACCTTCACCTAAACCAATGAATTTTACAGGAATATTAACACTTTCTTTAATAGCTAGAACTATTCCGCCTTTAGCAGTTCCATCAAGTTTAGTTAAAACTATACCCGTTATATTAGTTATTTCTTTAAAGGCTTCAGCTTGTAATATACCATTTTGACCAGTTGAGGCATCTATTACTAATAAAGTTTCATGAGGTGCATTAGGTATATGAGTTCCTATTACTTTATTTATTTTTTCTAGTTCTTTCATTAAATTAGTTTTATTTTGAAGACGACCGGCAGTATCTACTAAGACAATATCAACATTTTCTTCTTTAGCTTTTAATAAACCATCATAAATAACCCCGGCAGGATCAGTATTTTCTTTACCATAAAAAATAGAATTAGTTTTATGGGCCCACTCTTCAAGTTGAGGAACTGCGCCCGCTCTAAAAGTATCGCCCGCTATTAACATGACTTTTTTACCTTCTTTGGTATATTTATGAGCAAGTTTACCAATAGTAGTGGTTTTACCAACACCATTTACTCCAACCATTAAAATAACCGTTGGGCCATCATTATTAATATTTATTTTATCACTTAAAGATTCACCATTAACATAAATAATAAATAATTCATCGACAATAACTTCTTGTAAATAACTAGTATCTGATATATTTTCTTTTTTAACTCTATTTCTAATATCATTCATAAATTTCATAACAGTTTTAACACCTATATCGGCCATGATTAAAAGATTTTCTAATTCTTCAAAATATTCTTCACTAACTTTAGTATATTTATGACCTAAAATACTTAATTCATTTACAAATTCTTTACGGGTTTTTTCTAAACCTTTATCATAAGCTTTTATTTCTTCTTGTTCTATTATTTCTGTTGTTTCTTCTTTCTTTTTAAAAATATTTTTAAATTTATTAAATAATCCCATGTTTTTCCTCCTTAATTTATTATATTTATAACATATTATAAATACTTTGTCAATTTATAACGAAAAATTAAAGTTTAAGTAAATAACTATTTGCAATAATTAATTGTTTAAGGTATAATTAAATAAGGTGATAGTACATGGCAAAAAAGAAAAAAACTAAAGCAAGTGAAAATAATGAATTTCCCTATAGTGTTGAAGTTACGGGTTTAATATTAATATTAATTGGTTTAATTGGATTTGGATTTGGTCCAGTTGGCAGTATGATTAAGAAATTTGCCATGTTTTTAGTTGGTGGTTTTCTTTGGATTTTTTTATTAATATTTTTACTCTTTTTAGGATTTTATATGTTATTTAAAAGAAAACTTCCAAAATTTTTAAGTCAAAGATTAATTGGTTTATATGTAATAATAATTGTTATTTTAATCGCGGCTCATTTTGGTTTTATTAAGAATTGTTCAGGTGCTGGTGATATAATTAAAACAACAGTTGATCAATATATGGAACGAATTTCAACGATTGGTTCTAATACAGCTTTATTTACAAGTGGTGATACATCAGTTGAAATTGGAGGAGGAATTTTAGGAGCCTTATTTTCAGTTTCCTTAAGTTCTTTATTTGGAATGACTGGAACTAAAATAGTTTGTATTATTTTAGGAATATTTGGACTTATTTTATTATTTAATATTACTTTTGCGGATGTTTTGGCAAAAATAAAAGCCATATTTAGGTCAATGCAAAATAATGATAGTGATTCTAATGATGAAAAAGAAAGAGAAGCTTTATATGAAGAACCTGGTAAAGAAGAAGTACCTCATAATGATAAAATTGTAATTACAAGTATGGAAGAATTAAAAACTGGTAAAGAAGAAGCTAAAGAAAATTTAGAAAGACCTCAAAAGCCTTATGAAGCTAATCCTAATTATACTCTTCCTCCATTATCTTTATTAGATGATGTTAAAGAAGTTAAAAAAACTGCTTCTAATAATTTTATTAGAAGTAATCAAGAAAATCTTGAAAGAGTATTAAATGATTTTCAAATTAAAGGTCAAGTGGTAGAAATTCATATTGGTCCGGCGGTAACTCAATTTGAAGTAAAAGTTCCTAATGGAACTAAAGTTAGTCGAATTAGTGGAATTAATAAAGAAATAGCTTTAGCTTTAGCAGCCAAAGATGTAAGAATACAAGCACCAATACCTGGTAAAAGTACTATTGGAGTTGAGATTGCTAATCCTTCAATTAGTATGGTTAAATTTAAAGAAGTATTATCTTATGATGGTAAAGAATTTAACAATGCTAAAATATTAGTAGCTTTAGGTAAAGATATAATGGGTAGACCTCAGTTAGCTGATTTATCAAAAATGCCCCATTTATTAATCGCTGGTTCAACTGGTTCTGGTAAATCAGTTTGTACTAATACGATTATTTGTTCTATCTTAATGCGATATAAACCTGATGAAGTAAAACTTTTATTAGTCGATCCTAAAAAAGTTGAATTATCTAATTATAATGGTATCCCTCACCTTTTATGTCCCGTGGTTACTGATCCTAAAAAAGCAAGTATTGCTTTACAAAAATTAGTCGAAGAAATGGAAAAAAGATATGATTTATTTAGTGAAAAAAATGTTAAAAATATTGGGGGTTATAATGAATGGGTCGATAAAGAAAATAAAAATAATGATGTTAAAATACCAAGAATGACTTATATTGTGGCTATAATTGATGAACTTGCAGATTTAATGTTAGTGGCTTCTAAAGAAGTTGAAGATTCAATTATGAGAATAACTCAAATGGCTCGGGCAGCGGGTATTCATTTAATCGTGGCTACTCAAAGACCTTCAACAGATGTAATTACAGGTGTTGTTAAAGCAAATATTCCTTCAAGAATAGCTTTTGCGGTTGCTTCTAATATCGATTCTAGAACTATATTAGATGCTAGTGGAGCTGAAAAATTATTAGGTAAAGGTGATATGTTATATTTACCAATGGGTGAAAATATTCCTATTAGAATTCAAGGTTGTTTTATTGATGATAATGAAATTAAAAGAATTATTGATTATACAAGTAGTCAACAAGCTGCTCATTTTGATGAGGCTATGGAAAACTTAAATCCAACAGGTGCGGGTATTCATGGTTCAGTTGGTGAAAAAGAAGAATATGATGATCCTTTATATAATGAAATCGTAGAATTTGCAATTCAAACGGGTAAAGTTAGTACTTCCCTTTTACAAAGAAGATTTAGGTTAGGATATAACCGAGCAGCCCGAGTTGTTGATTTATTAGAAGAACGAGGAATTGTAGGACCCGCTAATGGTTCAAAACCTCGAGAAGTTTTAGTTAAACTAGAAGATAAAACAGAATAGAAAAAGATAATTGCAAATAAAATTATAATGTGTTACAATACTTATGGAAGGATTTGATAATATGGCTAAAGAAAAAATTAAAAAGTATGTTTATATTTTATTAGTTATTATTGGAGTAGTTTTAATATTTCTTTACTTTAATAAATGGCATGAAGTTAAAGAAGAAGAAAAATATCAAAATAGTTATTTAGTAGAAACTAATACAATTAGTTTAGAAATAAATAATATTGAAGAAATAAATACTGTATTATCGGAAACTCCTAGTTATTATTTTCTATACATAAGTTATACAGGTAATGAAAAAATATATAATTTAGAAAAAGATATTAAACCATTAATTAATGAATATAATTTACAAGATAATTTCTATTTTCTAAATGTTACAGAAGATATGAAAAATAAAGATGATTATAAAGAAAAAATAGCAAATAAATTAAATGTTGATAATATTAAAAAAGTTCCGGTTATTCTTTATTTTAAAGATGGTAAATTAATTAATGATAATATATATAATGCTAAAGATTTTAAAAAAGTATTAGAAAATGAAAATATTAAAGATATGTAAAAAAAAAGTTACTTTTTAAAAAGTAATTTTTTTATATCCAATTTTCAGAATAATTGCCATCGTTTTGATAATATTCATTCATGTCTATTTGCCATTTAAACCAACCATTAATATTCTTTTTAGAATAACTTCTTACTACTACACCATACATGGAACTAGTAGAACCCCATAAACATTCAGCAACATCATATTTGTCTTTTGATACACCAATTACGATAGCTATATGACCTCCAGTAACTTTGGGTCCACTTAATAAATCACCGGCTTTAATACTATTATTTTTTAAAGCATCAGTCATTTTTATTTTTTTACCTAAATCGGTAGCATCTTGATAATTAGTTATACCGGCTCCAATATCTCCAGGATCAAATCCACCATTATATAAAACCCAAGTAATAAAACCAGAACAATCAAAGCCATTTGGTTTATTTGCTTTAGCAATTAGAGAATAAATATTGCAACCCCAAGGATTTGGGCCATAAAGTGATTTAACAATATTTTTATTACGGGAATTATGAAGGAATAAACCTTTATGATAATATCGACCTTCACCATCGGCATAATTGGCTCCTCCAAAGTTATTTAAACGACCATTTTCAGAAAAATAACTTACTTTATAAGGAAATTCTAAAGTTAAAAAACGGGCAGCGGCCACTACACCTGCGCGAGATTTATAGCCAGCTTCAGATACTCTATTTTCAAGAATTTTATCTAATAAATCATTTTGTTCTTTAGAATATTTATTACAACTTAATAGTTTTTTATTGGCATTAAATTTTTTAGGCATAGTAGTAATTAAATCTGTAACTGTAATATTTACTTCTACACTTTTATCTTTAACGCTCGCGACGACTTTAGTTACTCCTTTACTTATTCCTTTTACATTACCATTAATATCAACGGTTGCTACTTTAGGATTTAAGCTTTGAAAAGTTACAGTTTCTTTATTATCATCTTTAACAACTAAACGATATTTAATTAATTCTTCAGCATTTATAGCTAAATAAAGATCATTATTTAAAATATTAAATTCTTCAATATTGGACATTACTGGTTTTAGTTCAGGTTTTTTAATATTAATATAATTAGTCTCGGGAATAATATTATTTGTTTTTATAGTATCAACTTCTAAGAAAATAATAATTATTAAACCTATAATTAAAGTAACTAATATTTTTTTCACACTTCTCACCTTTGTTATTATTATATAATAAAATTAAAAAAAATTATACTGTTTTTTTATATTTACAAATACTTTTTAATAAACATTCTTGGCATTCAGGTTTTAGGGCTTTACATTTATAACGGCCAAATAAAACTAATTGATGATGAAGTCTACTCCAATCTTTTTTGGGAAATGCTTTCATTAGTTTTTGTTCAATAGTTAAAACATCATCATTTGGATTAGCATAACCTAGTCTAAGAGATACTCTAGCAACATGAGTATCAACTGCGATGGCAGGCACATTATAAAGATTTGATAAAACAACATTACATGTTTTTCTTCCAACTCCTGGTAAACTTTCTAAATAATTTCGATCATTGGGAACTTTTCCATTATAAAATTTACATAAACTGATAGCTATTTCTTTTAAATATTCCGCTTTTTTAGTATAAGTACCACAGGGTTTTATAATTTTTTCAATTTCTTTTAATGAAGCTTTACTTAAAGTAAATATATCATATTTTTGAAATAGTTTTTTAGTTACTTCATTTACTCTTTTATCAGTACATCTAGCACTTAAAACGGTTGCTATTAATAATTCATAATCTTTATGATAAATAAGTTCACATTGAGCATTTGGATATAATTTATTTAAACTATCTATTAATAATTTATTCTTCATCTTCTAACCAATTATAATCAAATAATTCCTTTCTATCTTCTTTTTTAGGTTGTCTTTCTCCTTGATTATTAACATCTTTCATTGTTTTAAAGCCTTTTTTGCTCCATTCATAAAGAATTTTATCAATATATCTTAAATTATTGGTACCATTGTAAACAGCTTCTTTTAAAGCTCCAATGATTAATTCTTCATTATAACCTTTTTCTAACCAACCATTTATTATTTCATATTCAATACTTGTTATTAAACGACCAAATTCTTTTTCAAAAATACTATATATATCATTTTTAGTATTTTTTTTATTTTCTTTTTGTTGATCTTCGATTAACATTTGATAAAAATTATCTAAATTAACATGCTCGATCATGCGATTATCAAGATCTTTAGCTGTATCTATACTTATTAATTTTTTAGATATTAAACTATTAAATACTTGATAGGCTGTATCTATATTTAAACCTAAGTTTTTACTTAATTTTTCAATATCTAAATAATTATTATAATCATTATCAAAATACATTAACATTAAAAATTCAGGTAAACTTAAATTTAATTCTAATGCTTTTTTAACATAAATACTATTGGTAACATATTTTTTACTTTTAAATAAGGTATCCATACTTTCTCCTTTCTAAATTAAATTATTTTGATTCTCTTTTAAATATTTAATAATATTACTTTTTTTATTTTTTAATTCACCATTTAATATTCTTTTTTCTAAATTATTTAAAATTATTTTTATTTTTTGAGAATAATCTATTCCTAAAACTTTTACTATATCTTTAGGAGTAATATTAATATCTTTTTGCTCATTTATAGGTAAATTATTAGCTATTTTATTTATTTTTTGGCGATCAATATTTAATATTTCACCGGCAACTAAACATAAATATAAACCATATTTATATACTGTTAAATTAGTTATTTCCCCTTTTTTTAGTATTTTCTTTAAATTGGTAATGTTTTCTTTTTCAACTTTGGTAAATGGTAAATCATAAGCAATTTCAATTTGACTATACATACCCGCTATATTT
This sequence comes from uncultured Bacilli bacterium, assembly GCA_947624855.1. Taxonomy (GTDB): domain Bacteria; phylum Bacillota_I; class Bacilli_A; order RF39; family UBA660; genus Caccenecus. The sequence continues at coordinate 7,908 of CANQMC010000051.1, forward strand.
TTTACAGGGGTTATATCTTTATAAGTTATTTTTAAATATTTTAATATGTTTAAATCTTCTAATAATTTTAAACCTTTTTTTAGATTAGGTGATAATAATATTTTATCTAATTCTTCTCGAATACGAGTATTAGATAAAGTTAATATTTTTTTACTATGTTTTTGCATAGCTTTATATAACGAAGAATCAATATTAAAATTTAAAACTGTAGCAAATCTTATAGCCCGCATAATTCTTAAAGGATCTTCGGTTAATTTAATTTCGGGATCTCCAATTATTTTTAATTTAAAATTTACTAAATCTTTGGTTCCATTTAATAAATCAATTATTTCTCCTTTACTATTCATACATATTGTATTTATAGTAAAATCCCGACGTTTTAAATCTTGCATAAGATTATTTATATAATTAAATTCAATAGGTTTGCGATTTTTATATTTTATTTCTTCACGATAAGTAGTTATTTCAAAGTGATATTCTTTTATTTTAAAAGCAATGCCTCCTAAATTTTTACTGTTTGATCCGGGAAATATCGCGATTAAATCTTTAGGGGTGGCATTAGTACAAATATCAATATCAAAAGAATTTTTGCCTAATAATAAATCTCTAACAAAACCTCCAATTATATAAGCTTCAAAACCTTTTTTTTCTATAGTGTC
>CANQMC010000052.1 GCA_947624855.1 uncultured Bacilli bacterium
TAAAATATAACTGAATTTGAATTTTAGATAGGGGTGTGATATAATTTAGGTGAGGTGTTTTTATGTCTAAGGTTTTAATAGTAGATGATGATAAAGATATATCTAAGTTAATATCTTTAATATTAAAAAAAGAACAAATTGAATCTAAAATAATTAATGATCCTATAGAGGCTTTAGAATTTATAAAAAGTGAAGATTTTGATTATGATTTAATATTACTTGATATAATGATGCCAGAGTTAAGTGGAACAGAATTATGTTCTAAGATTAGAGATAGTGTAAACATTCCAATTATTTTTGTATCGGCTAAAACTGAAATGATTGATAAAATTGTTGGTTATGAAATAGGAGGAGATGATTACATTACAAAGCCATTTGATAATACGGAACTTTTGTTAAAAGTTAAATCTCATTTAAGATTAAATAAAAGATCTAATAATCAAAATGGTAAAATAATTAAAATTGGAGAAATTACTTTAAATATTGAAAGTTATGAAGTAAAATTAAATGATAATAAAATTGATTTATCAACTAGAGAGTTTGAACTTTTAAGATATCTTATGGAAAATGCAGGGATAGCTCTTTCAAAAGAACAGATTTTTGAAGCTGTATGGGGAAGTGAATATGGAGATATAGGAACTGTTGCAGTTAATATTAAAAATTTAAGAGATAAATTAAAAGATAATGATAAATATATTATTACTATTTGGGGTTATGGTTATAAATTTGTAAAGAATGGGACGATAAATGAATAGATTGTTTAAAAATCATAAAGTTAGACGAAATTTTATTATAACATTATTATTAATTATTTTTATTAATGTTATTTCTTTAGTATTTTGGTATTTTATTAAAATAAATCCTACTTTAGAAAATATTTTAAATACTAAAGAAGTTATTCTTAATGAAAAATTAAAAGATAATTATTCATCTTATTTAGATTTAGAAAAAACATTAGATAATATATCTTTAGAATATAATACTGTTTTTAAAGTAACTGATGAATCTAATAAAATAATAAAAGATAGTAATATTAAGGGTGATAATACTCAGTTATTTAGTACTTTTATTAGAGTAGATAAACAAATATATATGGTTGAAGCTTATTTTCCTAGTAATGTTACTTCGGTAAATTCAATATTATCATTAATTGTTTATCAATTTTTTGTTACTTTTATATTAATGGTTTCTACTTATGTGTTTACAGGTCATTCGATTATAACCCCAATTGAAAAAATAATAAATGATATTAAAAATTATAATTTTGGACGAACTCCGATTAAAAATAAAGTAAATAATGAACTTGATGTTATTCAAAATGAGTTTGTTAATTTAATTAGTTCAGTTGAAAAAGAAAAAAAAGAACAAAAAAGAATTATTGCTAGTATTTCTCATGATATAAAAACTCCACTTACTTCAATTATTGGTTATTCTTCTTTAATGGAAGATAATTTATCTAAAAAAGAATTAATAGAATATAGTTCTAAAGTTCATGAAAAGGCATTACATATAAAAGATATTTTAGCTTCTTTTGATGATTATTTAATAAATTATGATAATAAAAAATTAAATTTAACAGTGGTTAGTATAAAAGATATTGTTAAAGAATTAAATGATGATTATAAGATTGAATTAAATAATAAAAATATTGATTTTGAAATTATTTCTAATTGTTTAAATGAAAAAATAAATATTGATGTTTTAAAAATAAAAAGAGTTTTTTCAAATATAATATCTAATAGTATTAAATATGTTCCTAATAAAGGTATTATTAATATTTTTATTGAAAAGAAAAATAATTTTATTGAATTTTCAATTGTTGATAATGGTACTGGGGTTGATGAGAAATATATTGATAAAATATTTGATCCTTTCTTTACAACAGATGCTTCAAGAAAAATATCAGGTTTGGGTTTATCAATATGTAAAGAATTTATTGAGATTCATGGAGGAACAATTAAAGCAATTAATAATAATGGTTTAACTATTAAATTTAAAATTCCGGTATATACTGAAATAAAAAAATAACTTTAATAATTTTTAATAAAATAGTTATAAGTTATTAATAATTTAGTTATATAATATTAGTGTATTAAAGGAGAATATAAATGAATTATTATTTTATTGTTTATGGATTAACTTTTATCGCGGTTATTATAACAATAATGGCTCAAATATTAGTAGATTCAACTTATAAAAAATATTTACAAATAAAAAATGAAAGAAATTTAACTGGTAAAGAAGCTGCTAGATATATATTAGATAAAAATGGTTTGGAAGATGTTAAAGTGGTTGAAGTTCATGGTTATTTAAGTGATCATTATGACCCACGAAAAAAAGAAGTTAGGTTATCTAAAGAAAATTATCATGGGACCTCAATAGGTAGTGTTAGTGTAGCTTGTCATGAATGTGGTCATGCAATTCAAGATAAAGATGGATATTTATTCATGAGGATTAGAGCTATGTTAGTTCCACTTGTTAATTTTTCTTCTTATGCAGGATATTTAGCAATTGTTCTTGGATTATTATTTGGCGCTTTTAAATTAATTTGGATTGGTATTATTCTTGAAGTTGTTATTTTGTTATTTCAATTAATAACTTTACCTGTAGAAATAAATGCTAGTTCAAGAGCTTTAAAAGAACTTGATTATGCTCATTTTTTTACTAGTAAAGAATTAAATAGTGGTAAAAAAGTTTTAATGGCTGCAGCATTTACTTATGTTGCTAGTGTAGCAACTACTTTAATTCAAATAATTAGATTAGTATTAATGTTTGGAAGGGAAGATGATTAAAGTTTTCCTTTTTTTGTAAAAAATCATCTCTTTTGGAGATGAATTAATTTGTTTTTCTTTTAACAGTGTATATTAAACCTAAACTACCTATTAATATTAATCCAAATAATAAGAATATATTAATGTCGGATGTTTGAGGATTTTCAATTATATTATCTTGTCTTTCAGGTAGTGTTGTATATATATCGATACCATATGAAGCTTTAATATTACAGGCCCATAAATATCTAACGTTTGTTGCTTTTTCAAAGTTTTCTACTTTTAGTTCTACAAAATCAGTTGTTCCTATTTCTTTTCCATAATCTAATACAGTAAATTTAACTTTAATTTTATTATCATTGTCTTTTTTAAATTCCCATTTATAAGTATATACACCATCTTTATCTATAATAGCTATAGGATTTTTGGGAGCCCAATTTGCTGTTAAAAGAAAATTATCACCACTTTTTTGGGTCATAACAACTGCTTCAGTTAAATAGGTATCTCCTTGTTGATTTAAGGCAATTGAAAGTTCAAATAATTCAGAGTTTTGATAATTATCTGAATTAAGTCCAACATAAACTTCTTCAGTAATTCCATCACTTAGTTTGGCTTTACTGGCTTTATTATATGGACCTACTTTCATTCCATCTTTTTCTTCTTTTTCACCTTTTAAGTTAGTTATATTAGAAGATACTTTAGTTTTAGAACCATAATTATTTCCATCTTGCCAATCGGCATAATTCCAAATAGTTAAGGCTTTAACGGATGAAATTGATACAAAAAGCATCATAATAAAAACTAAACTTAGATTTAATATTTTTTTCATAATTATTTAATACTCCTTTCTTTTATGTTAAATTATATGTAATATTTTTGATTTAAATTAGTTATTTTGTTATTTTTTGTTTTTTTATTAATTTTGCATGAATAACTATTCTTTTATCTTGATTATTTTGACAAGTAGATAAAGTAAGAATTTTATCATTTATATTAACTTCGGTATCAATGGGAGAAATATTTCTTTTTTTCATAATATTAATCCATTTTTGTTTTTCATTACTATTATTAAAATTGGTGGTTATATAATAACTTTCTTGTTTAATAGTATAAATTGAAAATATTTGAAATAACATATTTTCTTTTAAAGTAGAAAGAAAAATAACATAATTGTTAGGATCGTTTTGCCATTTAGGTGTTAAAGTATTTTTTAAAGAACCAAACATTGTTCCATCTAATCTTCTATGACCATATATTACAGTGTTTTCACTTAAATTGTTTATATTATTACGATAATCCATAAAAATCCAACCAGCATTATTTTGAGTTTTGTCAAATGAATGAGTTAAATAATATTTATTATCATTTGATTTTACTATAGGATATTTAACATTGGTATTTCTTAAATAGATGAACGCTACAGTATCTTTATTTAAATAAGATAAAACTGAAAAACTTACTTGATAGAAAGGGATTGATGCATAATAGTAATAATTACTATTTTTATTATTTGGAGGATTAATTAATTCTCCTTGGTTATGATTACTATTAAAATTAAAGTTTTTTTCTATTTCTTTATATATATATTTAGTTTTAGTATTATTTAAATGCCATTTAAAAATAGAATATGATGATAATATAATAATACTTAAAAAAATAGTTATTAAGATAATTTTAAATATTTTATTTTTTTTATAATTAGGTTTTGGTGTTTGATTTTTAAAATAATCTTCAAAACTTATATATTTTTTCAATTAAATCACCTTTAAAATTATATTAATATTTTTATGAAAAAAATTATTATTTTATGAAGTTTTTATTTAATTTATGAATCTTATTTAAAAATAGCTATAATAGAGTTAGCAAATAGTTATGAAGTTTAATATAAATGTTATTTTTGAGTTATTTTAAAATGATAGGATTTATGTTATACTTATAATACGAGGTGATAGATATGGGGCTTTATATTGTTATAGCAATAATTGTTGTTATTTTAATTCTATTATTTGTTACATATAATAGTTTGGTAAAATTAAATAATAAAGTTAAAGAAGCTTTTTCAACAATGGATGTGTATTTGAAGAAAAGATGGGATTTAATTCCAAATATTGTTGAAACAGTGAAAGGATATGCAAAGCACGAAAAAGACACATTTATAGAAGTTGTAAATTTACGAAATGGTGTTTATGATGAAATGTCAGATGATGAGAAAATTAAAACAAATGAAGTTTTGACAAAAGGTATTAACAAAATTATGGCTTTAGCAGAGGCTTATCCTGATTTAAAAGCAAGTGAAAATTTTAAAGATTTAAGTAATCAACTTACAAAGGTTGAAGATGATATTGCAAATGCACGAAAATATTACAATGGAACTGTACGAATTTATAATAATAAAGTTGAAATGTTTCCTAGTAATATAGTGGCAAAGTTATTTGGTTATAAATCAAAATCAATGTTTGAAGCTAATATTAATGAAAGAGAAAGTATTAAAGTTGAATTATGATGAAGAAATTAGTAAATTTTGAAATATTAAAAAAAATTAATTTAGTTATTTGTATTATTTTTCTTTCATTTTTACCTGAAGTACAGGCTTTAACTACTAATTATAAAAATATAAATGAAAAAAATTTGGCTTATGTTACGCCTAGTCAAAGTACTTTATATAATAATTATGAATATGTAATTGATAATTATGATGTGGATATAATTGTAAATGAAAATAATACTTTTGATATAACAGAAACAATTACTGCATATTTTAATGTGGCAAAACATGGAATATTTAGAACTATTCCACTAAAGAATACAATTACAAGATTAGATGGTACAACATCTAATAATATGACACAAGTAACAAATTTAAGTGTTAATAATGAATATACGACATCAAAAGAAAATGGAAATTATAAAATTCAAATAGGTTTGCAAAATCTTATGTTAACAGGGGAACAAAATTATGTAATAAAATATACATATAATTTAGGAAAAGATCCTATTAAAGATTATGATGAATTATACTATAATATAATTGGTGATGAATGGGATACAGTTATTGGGAATGTTAATTTTACAATTACAATGCCAAAAGCATTTGATTCTAGTAAATTAGGTTTTTCATCTGGAAAAAAAGGATCAATAGATAATAGTAATGTAAAATATACAGTTGATGGTAATAAAATTATAGGAAGTTATGATGGAGTACTTGATGTTGGTGAAGCTTTAACAGTAAGATGTGAACTTGATGAAGGTTATTTTGTGGGAGCAGGTCTTATAGTTAATGTAATAGATTATTTAATATTTGGAATACCTTTTTTGTTTTTAGGAATAGCAATATTTTTGTGGTATAAATTTGGCCGTGATGAACAAGTTGTAGAAACAGTTGAATTTTATCCACCTAAGGATTTTAATAGTTTAGATGTTGGCTTTTTATATAAAGGTTTTGCTAATAATAAGGATGTTACTTCGCTACTTATTTATTTAGCTAATAAAGGATATCTTGAAATTATTGACTTAAATTCTAAAAAAGGAAATTTAAGCAAAGATTCAATAAATAATGCTAATCAAAAAATAGTTGAATTGCAAAATAAAATAAATGAAGAAAGAAGAATTAATCCTAATTCGCAAAAAATTAAATATTTTGAAAATATGTTAGATATTTATAAAAATATTGATACTCCGATTGATTATGAACAATATGGTTTAAAATCTTCAGTTAAATCTAATAATGAAAATAAGTTTTTAATTAGGAAACTTAAAGATTATGATGGAAATAATATGCTTGAACAATGGTTTATGCAAGGATTATTTGAATATAATACAGAAGTTACAGATAAGATGTTATATAATAATTTTTATATAACTAATAATAGAATAATTAATTATATTAATAATAAACAAAATAAAGCTAAAATATTTGAAAAATCTGCTTCAAATAAAAAGTTTTTAATTATTTTAATGATTATTGCTACATATTGTTTAATTAATATACCATTAGTAGTTAAATATGGAGAATCAAATTTATTAATTATTTTATTAATTATATCAGGTATGGGCTTTTCATTTTTATTTATTTTCTTATTTGGAAATACATCTAAAGGTACAAAAATATTTGGTATATTATGGGGATTATTTTTGATTGTTATGCCATTTATATTTATGGTATTACCAATATTAATGCAAAATGTAGTATATATTATTGGTTATATTTTGGGAATAATCTGTATTTTAGGTATGTTTCTTTGTGTTATTTATCTTCCAAAAAGAACAAAGTATGGTAATGAAATGTTAGGGAAATTAATCGGATTTAAAAATTTTTTAGAAACTGTTGAAAAAGATAAATTAGAATCTTTAGTTACTCAAAATCCAAATTATTTTTATGATATTTTGCCATATACTTATGTTTTAGGAGTATCTGATATATGGATTAAAAAATTTGAATCAATATCATTACAAGCTCCATCTTGGTATAATAGTTCTAATTCTTTTGATGTTTCAACTTTTAGTACATTTATGAATTCGACTATGACTTCAGCTCAAAGTGTTATGTCATCAAGACCATCTAGTGGTTTTGATAGTGATTCATCTGGTGGAGGATCATCTGGAGATGGCTCTGGTGGAGGAGGGGGAGGCTCTTGGTAGCTCTCTTTTTTAGTGTAAACTATTAACATAAATAGATATAATTTAAGTAGAAAGTTTAGTTATATATTTAAAATAATTTAAATTATTGGTTAAAGAATATCAGAAAAAGCTAAAGAAATATCTTTTAAACTTTATATGATTCAGGGAGATGATTCCAATTAATAAAGGAAAAAAATTCTAGTAACGTTTAATTACTAGATTTAAATATTTTATATTTCTATTAACTCATATTCACGAGTACCAATTCCTAATTCATCAGCAGCTTCAATTGTATGTATTCCTTGTCTAGAATTAATTCTTTCTAATAAATGCTCACGTCCAGGATCATCAGAATTTTTAACTAAATCAATACAAGCTTGATCTATAGCAATAGGATCGGTTGATGCTAGTATTCCTATATCTTTCATACAAGGATCTTCTGCTACATTACAACAATCACAATCAACAGACATATTACACATAATATTAATATATAAAATATTATCACCAAAATATTTTACTATTGATGATGCTGCATCAGCCATTGATTCTAAAAACTTAATTTGATTGGTTTTAAACATATCATCATAACTTCCATTTTCTTTACCAGCACAGTGAATATATCTTTTTCCTTTACTAGATGCAATACCAATAGATAACTGTTTTAAAGCTCCACCATATCCACCCATAGGATGTCCTTTAAAATGTGATAATACTAACATTGAATCATAATTTTCAATATTTTTACCAACATAATTTTTCTTTATTACTTTGCCATTAGGTATATCTAATACTATATCTCCATCACTATCCATAATATCGACATCAAAATATTTACTCCATTTATGACTATCCATTAATTTTTTATGTTTTTCTGTTGTGTCTCTTGCTCCATCATAAGCTGTATTACATTCTACAACTGTTCCTTTAACATAATCTATCATTGGTTTTAAAAATTCTGGTCTAAGATAATTTTGATTACCTTCTTCTCCTGAATGTACCTTAACAGCAACTTTACTGGGTAAGTTTTTTCCTAATTTTTTATAAATATCTACAACTGCTTCCGGTGTAAGTTTTTTTGTAAAGTTGTGTTAAACTTTATGACTGATAAACAAAAAAGTGGTATAATAGAGATGCCAAACAAAATGTAGAAGGGAG
>CANQMC010000053.1 GCA_947624855.1 uncultured Bacilli bacterium
TTACACAAGATGTAAAAAATGAGCAAAGCCTTATAATTACTAGGTTTGCTCATTTTTACTGCAAAACTCAAGATTTTTTTAAAAACAATACTAGTACTAAAAAGAAAAAACTAACACTTAGTCAGTTTCTTCTTTATTTAAAGCTTCTTCTAATTCTTCTTTAGTCATTTTAGAAGCTCCTTTAATTCCTTTTTCTTTAGCTTTATTTCTAAGTTCCGTTAAAGATATATCTTCTTCTGGAATTAATTTACCTGTTTTAACTAAAGAATCAATTTGTTCTTTGGTTAATGTTTCATTTTCTACTAAAGCATCAGCTAATAAATGAACAAGTTTTTCATTTTCTTTTAATATTTTTTTAGCTTTTTCATAGCATTCTTCTACAATTTTTCTTACTTCTTCATCTATTTCATGAGCAACTTTATCTGAGAAATTCTTAGTTTTGCCATAATCACGACCTAAGAATACACCTTCTGTTTTTTGTTCATATTGAACAGGACCTAAATCACTCATACCATATTCCGTAACCATTGATCTAGCAATATTAGTAGCCCTTTTAAAGTCATCACTAGCCCCAGTTGTTACTTCACCTAAAAACATTTCTTCACTAACTCGACCACCAAGTAAACCTGTTATTTGAGCTTCAAGTTCATTTTTAGTCATAATAGCAATCTTTTCTTCACGTGGTAACATCATTGTATAACCACCCGCTACGCCTCTAGGGATAATAGTTATTTTATGAACTTCATTAGCATCTTCTAATTTAATTCCAATTACTGCATGACCAGATTCATGAATTGCTACTAATCTTTTTTCTTTATCAGTAATCTTTCTACTAACTTTAGCTGGACCCATTAAAACACGGTCTGTAGCTTCATCAATTTCATCCATAGTAATAGCTTCTTTATCTCGTCTTACTGCAAGTAATGCTGCCTCATTAAGTAAATTCTCTAAATCTGCTCCACTAAAACCTGGAGTTCTAAGACTTAAATTACGTAAATTAACATCTTTACCAAGAATCTTATTACGAGCATGAACTGCTAAAATTTGTTCTCTTTCATTAGAATCTGGTAAACTAACTGTTACTTGTCTATCAAAACGACCTGGACGAAGTAAAGCAGGATCTAAAACATCTGGTCTATTTGTAGCGGCCATAATAATAATTCCTTCATTTTCTCCAAAACCATCCATTTCAGTTAATAATTGGTTTAAAGTTTGTTCTCTTTCATCATGACCTCCACCAAGGCCTGTTCCTCTTTGACGACCTACTGCATCTATTTCATCGATAAATATCAAACAAGGAGCATTTCTTTTGGCATCTTTAAACATTTCTCTAACTCTACTAGCACCAACACCCACAAATAATTCAACAAAATCACTACCACTAATATAGAAAAATGGTACATTTGCTTCACCGGCAACTGCTCTAGCAAGTAAAGTTTTACCCGTTCCTGGAGGACCCACTAACAATACACCTTTAGGTATTCTTGCCCCTAATTTTTGGAATTTTTTAGGATTCTTCAAGAAATCAATTAATTCTTTAACTTCTTCTTTTTCTTCTTTTAAACCTGCAACATCATTAAATTTAGCTTGATGTTTATCATCACTAAGTTTTGCTCTACTTTTTCCAAAATCCATAGAGCCTTTATTAGAACTAGCAAGTTTAGAAAATAATATATAAGAAATAACTACTAATATAACTAAAGGTAAAACATTAACAATTATATATAAAATTGTACTTGAACCTGGATCAGATTCTGTTTCATATTTCTTAATATTATTTTTTTCTACATACTTAACTACATTATTAATTTCCGCTTCAATAACTTTAGCTTTAAAAGATTCATTCTTTTTATAATCTTTTAATTTACCTGTAACATAAAATACACTTTCACTACTTTTAGGCATAACAGTAATTTCTGTTACTTTTTCCTCCTTTAAAGCCTTAACTAAATCTCCTGTAGATAGTTCATTTACTTTATTAGTACCCATATTTAAAATAAAAAATACAACACCAATAACAATAATTAAAACTAAATAAGGAAAAAAACTTCTAACTGCATTATTCTTTTTAACATCTTTTATATTCATTTCAATTCCTCCTCATATGCAAGTATTATATCATATTTTCCATCTATTTCCACATCAAATTTTGATTTTTTTACACCTGCAACCCATAAAATGTTATTTTCACTATCACAAACGACTGGATAACTATCTCTTAAGTCTTGTGAAATCTTTTCATCAATAAAAATATCTTTTATTTTTTTACTTCCCCCTAAATTCTTAACTTCCATTTTATCGCCATCTTTTCGATTTCTAACAATTAAAGGAAGTTTAATATCTTTACTATTTAATCTTATCACAAAATTATTTTTTTTATCACTACTTATAACCTTTTTAATTATCCCATTTGGTACAACTACTTCTTTATCTAATATTTCACTAAACTCCACTTTACTTTTATTATTAACAATTTTAAAATAATTATATTCTTTAATAGCTACATAATTATTTGGTAAATTAAGTTTTATATTTGTTCTTTTATTTTTAATTAAATTATATATCTCTTTTGTATTCTTATCACTAACTAAAAACAAATCATTAACATATATTAAACTTAATTCATATTCAATAACTTTAATAATTAAAAACTCATCTAATTCTAATAATTTATTAATATCTATTCCTTTATCATTTTTAATAGACTTAATCAATTCTTTAATATAACTATCTAAAAAATTATTAATTTTTTCTAATTCTTCACTAAATTTCAAAAATTTTAAATGCACATTTTCATTTTCTTTTTTTAAAAAAGGTAATACTTGCATTCTATATCTATTTCTTGTATAATCTAGTGAATAATTACTTTTATCAATATAATATTTAATATTATTTTCATCTAAATATTTTATTATATCTTCTTTAGTTATTGTTATTAAAGGTCTAACTATTTTATAATTTCCTTCATTAACTACTTTTTTAAAGCCTGCATAACCTTTAATACTACTACCTCTAACTAGCCGCATTAAAATAGTTTCAATTAAATCATCTCCATGATGGGCAGTCATTAAATATTTAGCATGGTATTTATTAACTAACTCTTTAAAAAAACTATACCTTTTTTGTCTAGCTTCGTTCTCTAAATTATCATGATTATATTCTTTAATTTCCATATATTCATATAAAAATCCCCTATCGAGAGCTAACTTTTTAACAAATAAGGCTTCTTCTTCTGATTCTTCTCTAAGCTTATGATTTACATGGGCTACTACAATATTAATATCTTTTATTTGAGCCAGTAAATATAAAAGCAAAGTTGAATCTGGTCCACCTGAAACTGCCACAACTACAGTATCATCTTTTTTAAATAGTTTTTTTAAATATTCTAATACCTGATCCATATTAATCCCCACGTCATAATATTTTAACGCATATTATCATTTATAGCAAGTCTTTTTCTTCTAAAGGGCTAGTCATATTTAAAATAGCTTTAATACTTTTCTCAACTTCTTTAATATTAAACTTCATTATTAAATTTTCTTCAATACTTTCTCTTTTAATAATAAAATCTAAAAAATCTAATTCTCCAACATTATCAAAATTATTTTCACTTTTATGTAATTTAAAATATTCTTCTAATAATTTACTTAAAGTTTTATTAAAAGTAGATTCAGTATTATCATCTCTAACAACACCAATTCCATAAATTGAGGCCATAAAAGGATTAATTGGAGCTAACAACTCTCTTAAAACAAAATTATTATTACAATAATTAATAAAAGGAAGTACATCTTTTTCATCATAAAATCTAATAACAATACCTTCATTTGTAGCTTTTACATGAAACTTAACAACTGCTTTAATATTATTTCTAACTATATACATAAATACAGTTTTTAAAGCACTTATTAAATATTCATATTTAACAGAAAAATAAACTTTAACAGCCTCTCTAAAATCAGCTTTCTTATTCACATAAAAACCAATATAATGAGTCATATTTTCATTAGTATTTTTACTAAATTTTGTATATTTAACTAAAGAATTATCTAAATTATTAAGAAATTCTTTATAAAAACTATTAATATCTTTAGCTAAACTACCATCTTTTTTAATACCAATATATTTAAGTAAATAATAAAAATCTAAAGCTGTATAATCTTTATTAGTTATCTTAATATCACTGGCAATTTGTCTTAAAAAATTATTTATTTTCATACATACCTCTCTATTTAACTAAATTATACTCTATTTTTTCTATTTTGTATATAAAAATTTTATTTTTTACTTTCAATAATAATATTTAATCCTTCTATTTTAGCAATTTTAAGTAATAATTCAAAATCAAAATTTCTTTGACCATATTCATAATATTGTACTGCCGTTTTACTTCGATTAATTTTTTTTCCAAATTCAGCTTGAGTCTTTCCACTATATTCCCTTATCATTCTAAAAACTTCATTAGCTTTATAATCATTTGCTTTTATTTTCATCTTATCACCTCTTGACAAGTATACAAAATGTTGGTATTATTTAGTTACAAAAGCCAACGTTTTGTTGGCTATATTATCAAAATAAGAAAGAGGTAAATTAGAATGGAAATATTAAAAAGTTAAAAAATCCAATAGGATTAATAACAGCAGATGAGGTAACACTAGCCGGAGGATATGGAGATTCTAATAATTATGGCTATTGGTTATATACAGGAACATATTACTGGACCATGTCTCCGTCTCACTTTTACAGCAGCGGCTATGCTTACGTGTTCTTCGTGGGTGACGATGGCTGTCTCCGCTACTTCAACAATGTGACCTACGCTTATGGTGTGCGCCCAGTAATAAATCTGAAGGCTGATGTTACTTTATCAGGAAATGGAACTACTAGTACACCATATACAGTTTCTTAAATTTTAAAATAAAAAATATCTTGCCTCTATAGCTTTTTAATAAACATTTTAATTTATTTATAATAATATGATATTTTATTTTTTACTTTTTAATTATATAGAGGCAAGAATAGAACAACTTTGGTTATTGTTGTTCTTTTTATATGTTTTAAATGTCGTATATTGTCGATTTTAGTCGCTAATCTTAAAAAAGTGTGGTCAAATTAAATTTTTACTTGATTTATTTAATTTTTTGTGGTATCTTTTTATTAGCAAGGGAAAACCTTGCCTAACTTAGTAATATCTTTTAGATATTAATTAAGTTATTTATTGTTCTTTTCGATAAATCTTCTTTTGATAAAATCTTATTTGCAAATTGTCTTGTAAAATTATGTTTTTTAAATTTTTTGAATTTATTATGTGATAATTTATAAGTTTTATCAATTACTTTATCGATTATATTTATTTGTATTACTTATAGTAATAATATCTCTCTATTACTGTAAGTACAAAAATCCATCAATAGATGGGTTTTTTGTTAAAAAAAAATAACCGAAGTTATTCTTTTTATGGTCTATAAAAATCTGTTCTTGATGTAAATCTATAACCTGTTTTATTTGGGAATCCTGGAGGTGGAGCCATAACTAAACTTCTACTTCCAACATGTCCATTATGCCAACCGGTTGCCACTCCATAATGCAAATGAGCTCCTGTTGTACAAGAATCATAGCCACCGTATTTACTAGAAGTACTTCTACCTCCTCCAACTGTACCAATTACTGTACTTTGAGTAACTATATCTCCTACTTTAACATTAATTTTAAGTAAATGATAATAATAAGTTGTATACTTTTTACCACCAACTGTTACTTTTATATAAACTCTGTTACCACCACAAGAAGAGCGATAAACAATACCAGATACTTGACCAGCTGCTGCAGCATATATTTTTGTTCCTTCGGGATTTCCTCCAATATCCATTGCATTATGGAAACTTCCCCATCTTGTACCTACTGTACTAGTTGTAACACCACTTGTTAAAGGTTTAAGCCAACCACTATTTGTTGGTACTTTAGAACAATCTTCTAATTTAACACTATCATTTGTTTTACCTAAATTTTCTTTACAAACTTTTTTATAATAATCATAATTTTGTTTAGCTATTTCTAATTCTTCATCAATACTTAAAGCATATTTATCATAACTATCAATATTACTATATTGAGCGGCAATAACACCTTGATAAGTTACAATTTGTTGAGATAATTTCTTTTGTTTCTTTTCTAAATCAATTTTTAATTTTTCATTATTATCAATTTCTTTTTCTAAATTATTCATAGTATCTTGAATATAACCAGTAACTTGTTTTACTGCTTCTACTCTTGATATTAAATCAGTTATACTTGAAGCTCCAGATACATATTCAACGTAAGCATTTTGTCCTTCAACTTGTTGTAAATATAATAATATCTTTTCTGCTTCATCTGTTAATTCACTAATTTTAACATTTGATTTATCAATTTTTTCTTGAGCAACTTCTTGATCATGTTCAGCCGCATGAATATCTTTTTCGGCTTGTGTTATAGCGGCTTCTTTTCTTGCTATTTCATTTTTAGCAGCTTGAGTTTTATTATCATTAGCTTGTTTTTTAGCTACCAAATTTTCATAAGCAATTCTAAGATCTCCTAAAGTCTCTGCTTCTTTAGCCGAAACTGGTAAAACTAAAGAACTAAAAACCATTAAGAACACTATAAATAAATTAATTACTTTTAATCCATATTTTCTCATATTTTCAAATACTTTCTAACCGCTCTTAAAGAACCTAACATTCCTACAATTGCCCCAATTGCTAGTATTATAACACTAACAAATAAGACAAAAGGCATCGGTTTAATTAATTCTAAAATTCCAAATATAGAAGATGTTCCCATTCTTTCATATAAAATTGTATAACCATAAATAGTAATACCAACTGGAATTATAGAACCAACTATTCCTAGTAAAAATCCTTCAAACACAAATGGTAATTTTATCGCTGTATTACTACTACCAACTAATCTCATAATTTCTATTTCACTTCTTCTTGAGAATATTGTAAGTTTAATTGTATTACTAACCAAGAAAGCAGTTACTACTACTAACGAAATAGCAATAACAAATGTTGCTGTTTTAACAATATTAAATGCCGAAATAATTTCTTCAACCATGCCCTCTCCATAATTAGCACTTTCAATACCATCCATTTTTTCAATTGAACTGGCAGTTCCTGCTAAATCTTCAACATTTTTAACAATAACATTAAATGAATCTAAAAGTGGATTTTTACCTAAATAATCTAAAGTATTATCTAATACTTCTGAATAATTTTTCATTTCTATTTTCCACTCTTCTTTATTTTTATAAGTTACTTCTTCAACATTACTTAAAGCTTTAATTTTATTTTCAATATTTTGTGCTTCATCTGCACTTACATCTTTATCTAAATAAACAACAATAGTTAACTCTTTTTCTAAAACATCAGTAACATGATTAACATTAGCTGTTAAAATAACTGAAACTGCCACTAAAATAAGAGTAATCGTTGTACACATAACACTAGCAACACTTAAACTAAAATTTCTAAAAACACTTTTAAAAGAATCTCTAATTGAATTCTTTAATATTCTAAACGCTCTCACTTGCTTTGTAACTTCCTTTCATATGATCATCTGCTAAAATCCCATTTTCTAAAACAATAACTCTTTTTTTCATTCTATTAACAATATCTTTATCATGAGTTGCCATAATAATTGTAGTACCAAGTTCTGTATTAATAGTTTCTAATACTTGCATTATTTCTTTAGATGTTTTAGGATCTAAATTACCAGTTGGTTCATCACATATTAATAATTTTGGATCATTAACAATTGCTCTAGCAATACACACTCTTTGTTGTTCTCCACCCGAAAGTTGGTTAGGAAAACTTCTAAGTTTATCTTTAAGTCCTACATGTTCCAAAGCTTTTATAACTTTAGTTCTTATATCTTTTCCTTTCATTCCCATACATTCTAATGCAAAAGCTACATTTTCATATACTGTAAGTTTAGGAAGTAATTTAAAATCTTGAAAAACAATTCCTAATTTTCTTCTTAATTTATAAACTGTTCTATTACGTAATTTACTTACATTTATTCCCCCAATTTCAACAATACCTTTTGTTGGTTTTTCCTCTCGATATAACATTTTAATTAAAGTAGATTTACCACTTCCACTAGCTCCAATAACAAAAACAAATTC
>CANQMC010000054.1 GCA_947624855.1 uncultured Bacilli bacterium
GGCTCGGACAGGAAGATAAAATCATTTGTAAAAGTCCGAGCCGACGAATGTACGTCAAGTATATGTGTAGTAAATGTATAATATATGTAAATGGTTGTTTTTGTTTATGTAAATTATGTTTGTACTTGCCTCTATAGCTTATCCATTCAAACATTTATTGTTTATTATTATATTTTTTTAATATTTATCTAATTATATTTCTATTATTTTATTAATGTTTAATATATATAGGGGCAAGAATTAATATTTTTAATTTACATTTAAAGTAAAATATAGTATAATCAAATTAGTAGTGCGTTAGGATCATAACGTCTACTTGTTTAAGTTAACGTTAATCTCTATCTTGTTAATCATAACAAAGATAAGGATTGACGTCTTTTTTTGTCTACTTTGTAGACCTTTTATGATAGTTCTCATTACTTTGAACACCGCTAAATCACATCCTTTCTATCCCAAAACCCCCTAAGAAGTGATGAAATAAATAAGAGATCATTTAGTAGACGCCACGTCCTAACGCATATAAATATCATAAAATAAAAGTTAGATTATGTAAAGAAAAATCGGTCGACTAAATTCGACATTATTTTTATTATTTAATTTTTTATGAATTTAATATATGATGAGAAGAAGAAATAAAAAAATTAAGAATTAAGATAATTAAAAAAAATAGTTGAAAAAGAAGAATTATAATATAATTTAGATATGCAATCACTAAACTTTCTAGGATAAAAAAGTATAACAAAAAGTGATTGCAAAATAAATTGAAAAAACAAGCATAAGAAAGTAAAGTATTATGCTTGATTTTTATACCTTAAAATACTGAAATAAAAAGTGTTGGGTCATTAAATATTATTTAAAAATTATAAATAGTATTTACAATAAGAGAAAAATATAGTAATATATTAGTACTTGCTCTTATAAATTTCCTATTACTTATAATTAATTATATTATATATTTCAAACTTATTTACTTTTGTATTAAATATTATTGTTTCAAATTTAAATTTCTTATTAGAGGGAGCAAGTAAAAGTGGATTTTTCCGCTTTTTTATTTGTTTTTTAGTTTTTCTAGTTCTTGTTGGAGGTTTTTAACTGCTTCTAATAAAAATTCAACTTCATCTCTTTGATTTTGATTACTTTTACTATTATTAGCATAATAACTACCGCCACTTTTATGTTCTTCACTGTTAATATTAATATTATTATATTCTAATCTTCCTTCAATTAATTGCTGTTGAGCAGCAGTTGTTAAAATAAATTGACCAACTAATATTAACCAGTTACCAAAACTATTTTGTTCTAAAGCTGAGTAATTGCCAACACAAGCTGAACCAATTAAAACTGCAATAAAAGCAAAAACTTGAGGATCTAAGTTAGGAGGAAAGCCATTTATATTAGCATTTTGCATAAAAAATCCTCCTTATCTATATAATTTTATTCACTTTATTTGCAAAAACTACCAAAATATAATATAATATAGGTGGTGAAAAAAATTATGCAAATAGATGATGTTAAATTAGAAAGTATTGCTGTAAGAACAAGTCAGTATCCAGAAGGTAACTTATCAGAGTTTTTACTAGTGGGGAGAAGTAATGTGGGGAAATCAAGTTTTATTAATACTTTAATTAATCGAAAAAACTTTGCTCATACTTCATCTAAACCAGGTAAAACTCAAACTTTAAATTTTTATTTAATTAATAATAAATTTTATTTTGTTGATGTTCCAGGTTATGGTTATGCTTCTGTAAGTAAAGAAAGACAAAAGAAATTTGGAGTTATGATTGAAGAATATTTAAAAGCTAGAGAAAGTTTAAAATGTGTATTTTTACTTATTGATTATCGGCATAAACCAACTGATGATGATGTTCTTATGTATAACTTTTTAAAATATTATAATTTAGATGTAGAAGTAGTAGCTACTAAATATGATAAAGTAAAGAAAAATAATAGACTTAAACAAAATAAATTAATTATGGATACTTTAAAATTAGAAAAAGATTTTATTCCTTTTTCGACAGTATCTAAAAAAGGTAAAGAAGAAATATATGAAATAATAGAAAGGTATTTATAATGTATTTGAATAAAGAGGTAAATTTTGTAGATGATTATGTTGTATTTGATTTAGAAACAACAGGATTATATCCTAATGAAAATAAAATAATTGAAATAGGAGCTTTAAAATATCGAAATAATAAATTAGTTGCAGAATTTAGTGTTTTGATTAATCCAGAATGTGAGATTCCAGAAATTATTACTTCTATAACAGGTATTGATAATAAACTTGTTAAAGATGAATTAACTATTAAAGATGTAATGCCAAAGTTTATTGATTTTATTGAAAATCTTCCTTTAGTAGCGCATAATTCTAGTTTTGATTTAAGTTTTATTGAAGAAAATATTAAAAGATTAGGTTTAACAGTACCTAATAATAAAAATATTGATACTTTAGAATTAGCTAAAATTTATATTCCGAAAGCTTATAATCATAAATTAGAAACTTTAAAAAAGTTTTTTAAATTAAATTATGGTTCACATCGAAGTATTGATGATTGTAAAACAACTAATTATGTATATCAACATTGTAAGGCTAAAGCTTTAGTAAATAACTAAAGTTTTTTTGATGTTTAATTTAGACTTGACCAAAATGTTATCTTAATATTATAATCAATTTAGGAGGGATATTAGATGAATAAATGTGTATTTGATAATATTAAACATCATGATGAAAAAGGAGATTATTGGTATGCTAGAGAACTTATGGGAATAATTGGGTATAAAGAATGGAGAACATTTAGTAAAATTATATCTAAAGCTATATTATTTGGACCTTATGAGTTTGAACAGACTATTAAAACAGTTAATATTGCTAGGAGTGTTAAAAGAAAAATAGTAGATTATAGATTAACAAAAAGAGCATGTTATTTAGTTTTTTTAAATTGTAATTGTCGAATGAATTTAAGTTTAGGTTTAAAATATTTTAAAACTGATTTTAGATATTTAAATGAAACTGAAGTTAAAGATATTGAAGGTGGATCTAGCTTTAATTTTGGTAAAATAAAATTTAATCCTTTACAAATGAATAATTTATGATATAATATATTTGACAGATTTAAGTGGGCAGAAAATCCCACTTTTAATATTTTTTAGAGAGGTTATTTAAATGAATGAAAAATTAAAGATTTTGGAAGCTAAAATAAAAGAAGCTTTAGAAGAAAAAGAAATACTTGTCGATCAAGTAACTTATGAAAAAAACAGTGGAAATTATAATGTTTTATGTGTAGTGTTAGATAAAGTTGGAGGTATTGATTTAGATACAATTGTCGAAGCTACAAATATTATTAATCCTATCGTTGATAAGTATGATTTTACAGATGATTCTTATATTTTAGATGTGGTATCCAAAGAAAGAGGTGATGGTAATGAATAGTGAAGAATTCATTAAGGCAGTTAAAAATATTGTAAAAGAAAAAGGAATAAGTGAAGATGTTGTTTTTGAGGGTATGGAACAAGCTTTAATGACAGCATATAAAAAGAATTTTAATTCTAAGACTAATGTAAGAGTGGACATTAATAGAGAAACTGGTGAGATTAAAGTTTATTCTTATTTAGTGGTTGTTGATGATGTTGATTATGGACATGAAGAAGTAGATGCCGAAGGTAATGTTGTTAAAATACCACCAGAGATTAATATTGATGCTCAAATAATTTTAGAACAAGCTGAAGAATTAGTACCTGGAATTAAAGTTGGAGAAACAATTGAAAAAGAAGTTACACCAAAAGATTTTGGAAGAGTAGCCGCTTCAACAGCTAAACAAGTTTTAACTCAAAAAATTAGAGAAGCTGAAAAAAATAGTATTATTGAAGAATTTCAAGATAAAGAACATGAAATGTTACTTGGATTTGTGGCGATGGAAGATGCTCGCAATTACTATATTGATCTTGGAAGAACAAGAGGTATTTTGCCTAAAAGTGAAATAATACCAGGTGAAACTATTAAAATGGGTTCTAATATTCGGGTATATGTAACAAAAATTGAAAATAATACAAAAGGACCATTAATTTTATTATCAAGAAAGCATTATGGTTTTGTAAAAAGATTATTTGAATTAGAAATACCAGAACTTCAAGATGGAACTTTAATTATTAATGCTTGTGTAAGAGAAGCAGGAGTAAGAAGTAAAGTTGCTGTTTCTTCGACTAATGAAAGAATTGATCCTTTAGGAACATGTATTGGTGAAAAAGGTTCAAGACTTGCTAGTATTTTAAAAGAACTTAATGGCGAAAAAGTTGACATTGTGCCTTACAGTGAAGATCCAGCTTTATATATTAAAAAAGCTTTAACACCCGCTAAAAATGCTATAGTAAGTATTACTGATCCTGTTAAAAAAGAAGCTTTGGCAGTTGTTTCTGATGAAGAGTTACCTTTAGCCATTGGTAAATCGGGTAATAATATTCGTTTAGCAAGTCGTCTTACAAAATATAAAATAAATATTAAAACAATGAAAGAAATAAATGAAGAGGGAAATAGATAATTAATGAAAGTTAAAAAAATTCCTATGCGGACTTGTGTTGTTACTAAAGAAAAATTAGAAAAAAGAGAGTTACTTAGAATTGTTAGAACTCCTAATAAAGAAATAATTATAGATTTAACAGGTAAAGCAAATGGTCGAGGAGCTTATTTAAAAAAAGATAAAGAAGTAATAAATAAAGCTAAAAAAAGTAAAATAATAGATAGAATACTTGAAATAGAAATACCTGATGAGATATATGAAGAGGCTTTAAAAGTATGTGAATAAGAAAGGAGCTTAATTATGAGTGTAAAAGAATATGCACTTGATGTTAATTTAAGTGTGGCAGAAGTATTAAAAAAGTGTAATGATTTAGGAATAGAAGTTAAAAATGGTGATGATATTTTAAGTGATGAGGATATTATATCTTTAGATAATGCCATTAATTTAATTTTAGAAAATGAAACTTTTGAAGAAGAAGATACTATTGATGAAGTAGTAGATGCTATTGTAGAAAGTTCTAATATGACTAAAAATATTAATATAACAGATAAAAAACAAAAATTAAAAAAGAAAAAAGATCAAACTGATAGTAAAGATTATTCTCGTTTAAGAAAAGAAATGTATAAAAATAAAGATAAATTAATGAAAAATACCAAAGATGAAAATATTGTTCTTTATAAAGATAATATGACAGTGGGAGAACTTGCTAATAGTTTAGATGTTAGTGGTACCGATATTATTAAAAAATTAATGATGAATGGAGTAATGCTTTCATTAAATAATGTTATTGATTTTGAATCAGCTGAAATTGTAGCTTTAGATTATAATAAAACTTTAAAAAGAGAAGAAACTCAAGATGTAGCTAATTTTGAAGAATTTGAAATAATTGATAAAGAAGAGGATTTAGAACCAAGACCACCAATTGTAACTATTATGGGTCATGTTGATCATGGAAAAACAACACTTTTAGATTATATAAGAAATTCTCATGTGGTTGAAGGAGAATTTGGAGGAATTACTCAACATATTGGGGCTTATCAAATTGATTCTAATGGTCATAAAATAACTTTTATTGATACTCCAGGTCATGCTGCTTTTACGGAAATGCGAGCTAGAGGGGCTAGCGTAACCGATATTGTTATTATTATAGTGGCCGCTGATGATGGAGTAATGCCTCAAACTAAAGAAGCAGTTGAACATGCTTTAAGTGCGAATGTTCCGATAATCGTTGCGGTTAATAAAATTGATAAACCAAATGCTAATCCCGATAAAATAATGACAGAAATGGCCGAAATTAATATTACCCCTGAAGCTTGGGGTGGGAATGTTCCTTTTATAAATATTTCTGCTCATACAGGTGAAGGAATTCCAGAACTTTTAGAAACTATTTTAGCATTAAGTGAAATGGCCGAATTAAAAGCTAATCCTAATCGATATGCAATGGGTTCTGTAATTGAATCACGTCAAGATAAAAATGTAGGAGGTATTGCTAGTTTATTAATTTTAAATGGAACATTAAGATTAGGAGATCCTATAGTGGTCGGTACTACTTATGGTAAAGTTAGAACAATGAAAAATGATCAAGGAGAAAATGTAACTTTAGCTTTACCAGGAACTCCTGTAGAAATTACCGGTTTAAATGATAATCCTAGCGCTGGTGATAAATTTATGGCTTTTGAAACTGAAAAAGAAGCTAAAGAAATCGCCGAAAAACGTTTAAATGTTGCTAAAACTAATAAATATAAAAAAGATGTTATTTCTCTTGATGATTTATTTAGTAAAATAAATGAAGGTCAAAAAGAAATAAATGTAGTTTTAAAAGCAGATGTAAGAGGTAGTGAAGAAGCTGTTAAAAATAGTTTAATGAAAATAAATGTCGAAGGAGTAAAAATTAATGTTATTCGTTCAGGTATTGGTACTATTACCGAAAGTGATGTAGTTTTAGCTAATGCTTCTAATGCTATAATTATTGGTTTTAATGTTAGTCCTTCTAATAATACTAAAGATATGGCTAAAGAATATGGTGTTGATATTCGTTTATATACAATTATTTATAAATGTATTGAAGAAATAGAATTAGCAATGAAAGGTATGTTAGATCCAGAATTTGAAGAAAAAGTTTTAGGTAATGCCGAAATTAGAAAAATATTTAAATTTTCAAAAGTTGGTAATATTGCCGGTTCTTATATTTTAGATGGTTTAGTTAGAAATAATGCTAATGCTAGATTAATTAGAGATGGTGTAATTGTTTATGATGGAAAGATATCTTCTATTCAAAGAGAAAAAGATAGTGTTAAAGAGGTAAAAAAAGGTTTTGAATGTGGAATTACTTTAGATAATTATAATGATATTAAAGTTGGAGATATTATTGAATGTTATGAAATAGTGGAGGTAAAAAATGCCTAGTCATAAAATAGATAAAATATCTAGTGATATGGCTAGAGTTATAAGTGAAATATTATTTACCGAAGCTCGAGATGAATTATTAAAAACTATTACTATTACAGGATGTAAAGTATCAAGAGATTTAGGTTATGCTAAAGTATATTTTACTTCTTTAAGTGATTTAAGTAAAGAAAAATTAGAAAAAGAAGTTAATGAAGCTGCTCCATTTATTAGAGGTTTAGTAGCGGAAAAACTTGATTTACGTCATACACCTATTTTAGAATTTAAATATGATGATTCTATTGAATATGCTAATAGAATTGAAAATATTATAAAAGAAATTCATGAACATGAATAAAGGAATATTAATTGTAAATAAACCTAAAGATTATACCTCAAGAGATGTAGTAAATATTATTAGTAAAGAACTTAAAATTAAAAAAGTAGGGCATACAGGAACCCTCGATCCTTTAGCTACGGGAGTTTTAGTTATTTTAATTGGTAAATATACTAAACTTGGAGAAATGCTTACAGCTTTAGATAAAGAATATATTGCCGAGATTAAAGTAGGTTTAAAAACAGATACTTTAGATATTACAGGTAAAATTTTAGAAAAAAGAAATGAAGCTTTAGATATTTTAAAAATTGAAAAAGTTATTAAATCATTTAAAGGTTTATATCATATGGAAGTACCTATTTATTCGGCAATAAAAGTTAAGGGTAAAAAATTATATCAATATGCAAGAGAGGGTATAGAAGTAAAGTTACCAATTAAAGATGTTTATATATATGATATTAATTTAATAGATTATAAAGATAATATTATTAAGTTTCAAACGAAAGTAGAAAAAGGAACTTATATAAGAAGTTTAATAAGAGATATATGTACTAAATTAAATACTATTGGAACAATGAATAGTTTAGTTAGAATTAAACAAGGTAATTTTAAATTAGAAGATGCTAATACAATTCAAGATATTAAAAATAATAATTTTAAATTACTTAGTGTTCAAGATGTTCTTGATATTAAAATTTATAATTTAAATGATGAAGAATATTTTAAAATTAAAAATGGTTGTAAAATTAAATTAAATTTTCAAGATAAATATTTATTATTAATGTATCAAAATGAAGAAGTAGCTATTTATCAAAAAGAGGGAGTTTATTATAAAGTTTATGTTATGTTTTAAAAAAGAGGAATTAGTTTTCCTCTTTTTCACAATTACAATGTTTACAATGTTCACAAACTTCTTC
>CANQMC010000055.1 GCA_947624855.1 uncultured Bacilli bacterium
GACCAACAGGAGCCACTGGACCAACAGGGCCTCAAGGATTACAAGGCCTTCAAGGAGAAGTCGGACCTACTGGTGCTACCGGTCCAACGGGAGCAACTGGTCCAACAGGGCCTCAAGGATTACAAGGTCTTCAAGGAGAAGTCGGAGCTACTGGAGCTACAGGCCCAACTGGAGCAACCGGACCAACCGGGCCTCAAGGATTACAAGGTCTCCAAGGAGAAGTTGGAGCTACTGGTGCAACTGGACCTACTGGAGCAACCGGACCAACTGGACCTCAAGGAGAAGTCGGACCAGCAGGAGCAGATGCTGCCACTCCAACTATTACTTTAGGAACTGTTACAACTGGAGCACCTGGTACAGATGCTGCCGCATCACTTACAGGAACAGCCCCAAATTATACACTTAATTTAACAATTCCTCAAGGACCAACTGGACCAGCCGCTGCCGCCTAATTATTAATTAAGAAGCAAAAAAATGCTTCTTTTTTGTTCTAATGCTAAAATGTAAAGATATAATTTTAATAAGGGGGAATTACTTATGAATAAATATAAAGTTTGTGTATATGCAATATGTAAAAATGAAGCTAAATTTATAAAAAGATGGGTTAAATCCATGAGTGAAGCTGATAATATATATGTTTTAGATACAGGATCTACCGATAACAGTGTCCAATTATTAAAAAAATATGGTGTTATAACCAAAACTGAAATTATAAAACCATGGCGTTTTGATGTAGCCAGAAATATTTCATTAGCTATGCTTCCTGAAGACACAGATATATGTGTTTGTACTGATTTAGATGAAGTTTTTGAAGAAGGATGGCGAAAAAAATTAGAAGAAATATGGAATGATAAAGTAGATAAAGTCAAATATAATTACCATTGGAGTTTTGATGAATATGGCAAACCTGCAACAACTTTTTATATTGAAAAAATTCATCGTTTAAAAGGTTATAAATGGCTTCATCCAGTTCATGAAGTATTAAATGTTTTAGAAAATGAAGTATCTATATTAGCGCCCAATATAACTTTAAATCATTATCCTGACAGTACTAAATCCCGAAGTAGTTATTTACCACTTTTGGAATTAAGTGTCAAAGAAGATCCCGAAGATGATCGTAACATGCATTATTTAGGAAGAGAATACATGTATTATGGCAAATACAATGAAGCTATTGATACTTTAATTAAACATTTAAATTTACCATCATCAAAATGGGATGCCGAAAGATGTGCTTCAATGCGTTTTATCTCCAGATGTTATATTAATTTAAATCGTCGTAAAGAAGCGGAAATGTGGCTCAAATTAGCAATTAAAGAAGCTTCATATTTAAGAGAGGGTTATGTTGAATTAGCACAATTATATACTGATGATAAAAGATATGAAGAAGCTTATCAACTATTAGAAGAAGCCTTTTTAATTAAAGAAAAACCACCAATTTATATAAATGAAAGTTTTGCTTGGAACGATTATATTTATGAACTTATGGGAATTGTTAGTTATAACTTAAAACTTTATTCCAAATCATTATGGTACATGCAAAAAGCCCATGAATTAAATCCAAATAACAAACAAATAATTGATAATATTAAATTAATAGATAAAATAATAAATAATAATTAAAAAGTATTTATTTTAATTGAAAAATATTGTAAAATTATATTAGAGGTAAGGAGAATAAAAATGTATTGTGAAAAATGTGGTACTAAAAACATCAAAAATGCCCTTTACTGTGAAAAATGTGGTAAAAAATTACCAAAAAATTCTAAAAATCCTAAATTAAATTTATCCAAAAATAAATTAATTACAAGCATTGTAGTTATAATAATTATTATATGTCTTTTAATATTAAGTATTTTATTAAATAATCCAATCAAAAAAGTAGAAGACAATTTTGATAGTTTTTATACTAAATATACAGCTAAAAGTGATCTATCAAAACTTACAGAAATAGGTAAAGTAATAAAAAATAATCAAGATGATTCCAAAATATTAAATAATATAAAAGATACAAGTTATAAAATAATAAATAGATGGGTAAAAAACTTTAATACTAATTATAAAGATGCTGATGCTTTAGAAAAAGCCTATAGTAAAATAACCGGAATTTTATATGATATATATAATTATTATGATGGCTTAGAATACATATTAGATGAAAAAACATATACAAATTATAAAGAATCATTAAATGATTTATATTATTCTAAAAATGCTTATTTAGAAGCTTTAAAACAAAAAGAAGATTATTATAAATATTATTATTATCAAAAAGTAATTGAAGAAGATTCATATTATAATAAAGCTGAAACTTTTATTGCCAAATTTGTTGAAAAAGAAATTAATACCTTAAAAGAAGAAGCAAATAAAATAGTAAATATTGTTAATACTAAAAATGATCAAGAAATATTAGATGCTTATTTTACTAAATTAGATTATTTAGATGAACATGCCTATCAACATAATATTGATATAAGTAATACCAAAGAATATCAAAAATTATATCAAGATACTTTAAAAAATATAGTAGAATACACTAAAAGAATAGTTAAAACTAACAATGATAATTACACTAATAAAATTAAATTTATTGAAAAATCATTAGCTAAAATTAAAGATGAAAAAAATACTTATTATAAAGAATTAACTACTTTAAAAAAAGAATATGAAAACTTAGAACCTGATAGTTTATTAAATAAATATCTAATTTCTGAAACTTATGGTTCTAGTTATTCCAAAAATTCTAAAACTATAAATAATACTGATTATGATGGATATATTTCTTTTAATTTAAGTAAAGAAGAAGCTTTAGTTTATCGTATAGATAAAGAATATAAAACATTTAAAACTCAAATATTAAGTGAAGAATTATCCGAAATTGATGGTTATATTATTATATTTGGTGATAATAAAGAATTATATAAAAGTGAACCATTAAATAAATTAAATAATAATAAAATTGAAATAGATGTTACAAATATTAAAGAACTTAAAATAGCCTATATTGGAGCTAAAAATGCTTCGGATATAAATATTTATTTAGTTGAGCCATATTTATATAGATAAAATTAAAGGAGTGTGAGAAAAAATGGCTGAAGAAAAAAAAGAAAAAACAACAAAAAAAACCACTAAAGAAGTAAAAGTAGAAAAGAAATTTTGTACTAAATGTGGGAAAGAATTAACAGGGGATGAAGTATGTACTTGCGAAGAAGCTATAAGTGTCAACACTGAAGCTTTAGCAAATGTTGGGAAAAGGTTTATAAATACTATTTTAAATATGTATAAAAAACCTGCAACTACTCTTAAAGAAGAAGTAGAGAAAAAAGATTTTAAAAATAGTATCTTAATTTTAGTTGCTATTGCTATTAGTTTTGGTTTATATTTTACTGGTGGATTTAATTCTATTTTACAAAGTTTAAACCTAATGGGTAATAATTATGATTTTAATTCGATAGTAAATATTCCATATTTTAAAATATTTATCTATATGACTTTAATCTATTTTATCGTCGCGTTTATACCAGTTTTAATTGCTTGGGGTCTAGCTAGATTTACAGGAAATAAAGAATTTGATTTTAAAAAATCATTAAGTTTATATGCTACAAGTATGGCTCCAACCATTTTTACAAACTTATTAATGGCTATATTATATTATTTAAACATTTTAAGTTGGATTGGAGCTATTATCGGAGCTATTATTAGTTTAGCTTGTTTCTTCCATTATATTTTAGGATTACTAGATGTATTACATGTTAGAGAAGATCGAAAATCTTATATCTTAACTGTATTTATCGTTGCATGGATCGTTGTCGTATTTATTGTTATTATGATCCTAGCTGGTAGTCTTTATTCTGATATAATTAAAGAAACCGTAAATAGCAATTACCCAACAATTTGGAATTAATTCTTAAAACTATGTTAAAATTTAGCATAGTTTTTTATTTTTTAGTTGCTTAAAACCTTAAATAACGTTATAATTATATTGGGTGTTAAACATGAATAAAATTTATGGGGTAGTATTAACAATATGTGCTGGTTTATTCTTTTTAATTGGTGGTTTAATATCTCTAAAAATAAAAGACAAAAATAAATTAAACAACTTTAGTGTTTCCTTAGCCTTTGTTATAATAATTAATCTTATTTTTTTAGATTTACTCCCTGAAATAAAAGAATTACTAGTCGGAATAAAAATAAGTAATCAAATAATTTTATTTATCTTATTTACTCTTTTAGGCATATTATTATTAAAAATATTAGATTTTTTTATTCCTGCCCATCACCACGAACATCATGATAATGAAAAAAATATAGAAGAGCACAATTCTCATGTTAAACATATTGGAACATTAACTATAATTAGTTTAAGTCTTCACAATATAATTGAAGGATTAGCCATTATGGGTATAACTCTAAATAATTTAAAAGCTGGTTTATTAATATGTTTATCTGTAGCGCTTCATAATATACCCTTAGGAACTCAAATATTTAGTTCCATAAATATCCAAAAAAATAAACTATTAATAATATTATTAACTTTATCAAGTTTATTTGGTAGCATTATTTTTCTATTATTAGGAGGCTTAAATAATTTATTATTAGCAATAATAAGTATTATAACTTTAGGCATGTTACTTTTTATTGTGCTAAATGAATTATTAAAAGAAGTATGGATAAATAAAAATAAAAAAGAAACTAAGTGGGGAATAGCCACTGGTATAATAATTTTAATTATATCTATTTGGATTTAGGAAGTGAGAAAATGAAAAAAGTTTTAGTTACAGGAGCAGCCGGTACGGTCGGTATAAATGTTATTAAATTTTTATTAAGTGAAGGAAAATATGAAATTACAGCTTTAGATTTACGAAATAAAAATTCTCAAAAAAAATTAAAAAAATATCGTCGTCGGATTAATCTTATTTATGGTGATATGAATGATCATATTTTAATGGAAGCCTTAGTAAAAAATCAAGATTTTATTATTCATCTTGCTGGCGTTCTTCCACCTCTTGCCGATATAAAAAAAGGATTAAGTAAAAAAGTCGAATATGAAGGAACTGAAAATATTATTAAAGCCATAAATTATTATAATCCAAAATGTTTATTAATTTATGCTTCAAGTACCACAATATATGGAGATGTAGAAAAAGCCTCAATAACTAGTAAAGAAAACATTACTGAATTAGATTATTACAGTAATATTAAATTAAAAATAGAAAAATTAATCAAAAATAAATTAAAAAATTATTGTATAATTCGTTTACCTTTAGTATTATGTAATCCTGCTAATAATGCTTTTATGTACAATGTTAAAAGAAATAGAATGGTTGAGGCTATCACGGACAATGATGCTGGATATCTTTTTGTAAGTGCTCTTAAAAATCCTAAAGCTATAAACCAACATGTTTTTAATGCTGGAGGAGGACAATTAATGAGTGCTCCTTATAAAGAAATATTAGCTAATGTTTTAAAAATATATGGGTTAAGTTTTAAATATTTATTTACAACCTTATTTATAGATAAAAATTTCTATACCCATATTTATGAAGATTCTGATAAATGTAATGATTTATTTGAATATCGAAGTGATTCCTTAAGTTCTTATTATATGCGTTTAAAACGTCAAGTAAAAGGTCGAAAAATAGCCAAAATATTAGCCAAACCATTTATATTTTTCTTAAGGATCAAGAAAAAATGATTGGCTTAGCTTTAGAAGGCGGTGGCGTAAAAGGCTCATATCAAGCCGGTGTTTACCAAGCTTTTTTAGAATGTGGCATTAAAATTGATGGGGTATGTGGAACCAGTATTGGCGCGGTTAATGCTGCTTTAATCGCCAGTGGCAAAGGGGCCGAATTAGCTAATATCTGGCGTCAAATAAACGTTGGAGAAGTATTAGGAATTTCACCCAATCTTATTGATATTTTAAATAAAAAAGTTTACAATTTTAAAACTTTAAAATTATTATTAAAAGAAGGTTTAAGTTTAACAATTAATAAAGGTTTAGAATTACAAGGTTTAAGAAAAATATTAGATACTTATTTAGATGTAAATAAATTATTAAAAAGTAAAATGGATTTTGGTTTAGTAACAGTAAAACTTAAAAATTTAAAACCTCTATATTTATATAAAGAAGATATGAATAAAGATAAAATAAAAGATTATATTTTAGCAAGTTCTTTTTTACCAATTTTTAAAAAAGAAAAATTAATCGATAATAATTATTATATAGATGGTGGTTTTTATGATAATGGTCCAGTTAACATGTTATTAAATAAAGGTTATAAAAAAGTTTATTTAGTAAAAATTCATGGTATAGGTTTAAATAAACCATATAAAAAAGATGCTGATGTTATTGTAATAGAATCCAAAAGAAGTTTAGGCCTAACTTTAGATATAAATAAAAATCGAGTTATTGAAAATATTAAAATGGGTTATTATGATGCTTTAAGAATTTTAAAAAATTATGATGGCGAAAAATATGTTTTTAAACCTAAAGACGAAAAATATTATAAATATCTAAATCGTAAAGTATCTAAAAAAGAATATGAACGAGTAAAACATTTTTTTAATTCGAAAAATTATAAAGAAACTACTATTAGAGCCACAGAATATATAATGGAACAAGCTAAAATAAATTATTATAGTATTTATAAAATAAAAAAAATCATAAAATTATTACAAAAGAAATATCAAAAAGATCATTTTATTTATAATTATCTTGCCAAATTAAAATATTTCATGATATAATTTATAACGACTTTTAGGAGGTAATAATATGGGTAGAGCATATGAAGTAAGAAAAGCCAGTAAAGAAAAAACTGGGGCAATGAAAGCCAAAACATATTCAACATTTGCTAAAGAAATTTATTTAGCAGCCAAAAAAGGAACTGAAATAGAAAGCAATGTAGTTTTAAAAAGAATAGTAGAAAAGGCCAAAAAAGCTCAAGTTCCAAGTGATATAATAAATAGAGCAATTGATAAAGCTAAAGGTGTTGGTGGTGAAGACTATCATGAAGTAATTTATGAAGGTTTTGGACCAGGAGCCTCAACCCTTATAATAAAAACTTTAACTGATAATGTAAACCGTACTGTTGGTAATGTTAGAGCGGCTTTTAATAAAGTAAATAAAAGTTTAGGAGTATCCAACAGTGTTTCCTATAATTATGATTATTTAGCTATAATATCTTTTAAATCAGATAAAGATGAAGAAATATTTGAAACTTTATTAGAAAATAATATAGAACCAATAGAATTTGAAAATGAAAATGGTGAATTAACTATAAGTGTTCATCCAAATGATATAAATAATACTAAAGATATTATCGAAAAAATAATTCCTAATGTTAATTATGAAATCGATGAAGTAGGTATGTATGCCAAAGATAAAGTTGACTTAAATTCCGATGATTTAATAGTATTTGACAAATTATATAAAATGCTAGATGAAATAGAAGATGTAACTGAAATATATCATAATGTAAACAATAAAGATTAAAAATGCTTGCTAAAATTTAGCAAGTTTTAAAATACTTCTTTTTTGTAAATAAAATGTAAAATATTAAAAAAATTAAAAAAAAACAGATTTTTATATATCTGCTAAGCAAATTTAACAAAATTGGTTAAACAGATTTTATATTTTCTGTTAAGCAAATTTTACTAAATCTGTATTTTGACATAGTTTATTATTTATGTTATTTTTTATTTATCCAGAAAAATTATAGTTCTTGATAAAAAAGGAAGGTGAAAAATAATGAATGAAAATATTAAGTTATATCAAGATATAGTATTTAAAAGTGTATTTAGTCATAAAGAAATATTAAAAGATTTTACTAATTGTTTTTATGAATATATAGGAGAAGAAAATATATTAACATATACAAGTGTTCAACCCCAAAGTTATATAATAGAAAATTATAAATTAGAGAAAGGGTATTTTGGAGATATAATAGGAGTATTAGATAATCAAAAAACAATATCAATAGAGATGTATAGTAAAAACTATTATCAAGAAGAATTTAATAAATCGATCGCATACTTATTTAGAATATATACCAATCAAAGGAAAGATAAAAAATATAAAGAATATAAAGAAGTAGAAGGAATAAGTATAGTAAGAGGTAAAAGTAATAAAAGTAAAGGATTAATAAA